>CAZBEU010000103.1:0-3113 GCA_964491005.1 uncultured archaeon
AAAGAAAAATTGATTGAAAAATTATTAGATACTGATAAAAAATTATTATTAGCTAATAAAGAACAAATTCAATTAAAAGAAGAAAAGAATAATTGGCAAGAAAAATATACTCGACTTCAAGCAGAATTTGAAAATACTCAGAAGAGATGGGAAAAATCAAAAGATCAACTTAAAAATCAATCAAAAGGAAATATCATAAAAAACTTTCTTCCTTTATATGATTCATTTAAACATGCATTAAAAAATGAAGCAGAGCATCACATCTTAGAACAATTTTTTAAACAATTTATGAATATTTTAAAAAATTTGGGTATAGAGATAATGACTTTAAGTGAAAGAGAGATATTTGATTATAATAAACATGAAGCCATTACAACTATAGAGAACGATGAACTTCCGAATAATACAATTATTGAAGTTATTCAAGATGGTGTTAAATTAGATAAAGATATTCTAAGATATGCAAAAGTGATTGTTAGTCGAAAACAAAAACCTAAAAATAATAATGAACTCCCTAAAGAGGAGCAACTTAAAGAATAAAAAATAGTAAATATAACATTAAGACTAATTAATATTCTAAATTGCTTTATTATCTTATAAAATATTGTTCACAAATTTTATCTATTTCTATTTTAGTCATATTAGACATTTCCATATAATTATTAGCTAGCATTTTTAACTCTTGAAAAATTTGTTTATTATCTGATATTTTAATGAGTAATTTTTCTAATTTTGCCATTGCCGAATATGAATGACCTTTGAAAACATATCCAAAGAGCAGATTCTCTTTCGATTGGAAAATTATTAAATATTCCCCATGTCTTATTCTATCTATTGAACCTGTTGATGAGAACGCTTCTTTTCCAAAAATATTGATTGCTGAAATAAACCCTGCAATTAGATCACTATCCTTAAAATGAATATCTTCAAAAGATTTACTATATAGGCAATGACCATCTATTACTTTTAAAATCACAAGATAAATTGGTTCATCCGCATTATTTGGTATATCCTCTATTTTAGAACGTATCATTTTAGAAAATAAGAATTCGTGTTTTGATTCATTAATTCTTTCTTGTAATGGCATATTTATGGCCATTCTTTCTTCCCATAGATCAATATTTGCTAATATTGAATCATGTTCATTAGAGATCTTATTAGCTAATAACTTTAAATCATGTTCATTTGCTATTTTCTGAGCCTTAGTTAGTAGTGCACGAGCCTCATCTATTTCTAATTTAATTAAGGCGATTTTTGCTTTTAAAAAATATGTTTCTGTTAATAAATTATATAAATATTGAGATTGGGCGATCTTAAGAATTTGATTGGAGAGATCTTCAATTTCAGTTAGAATAGTTAAATCCCCCGTCAATTCTAATTCATATATTAATACTTCACACAAATTGACCATTGCTTCTATAGATATTTCGTGTTCAATAATATTTTCTTTACTGATATCTTTAAAAATTAAAGCAGCTTGCATTTTATCTCTTAAACGTTCTTTGGATTTTAAAATAATTCCTTTAGTTAATCTATATATTTGGTCTATTTGCTTATTATCAGAGTTTTTTAAATTGATCTCATGTAATTTTTCTAAATAATTCTCTAGATTTTTTAAATCATCATTCTCTATTGATAGATGGATAAGATAATAATACGCTTTAGCTATTGATATATTGAATCTATGAGTCCGCAATATTACCATTTCTTCTTTATGTAATAATTCTAATGCTTCTAATAGATTTTTCTTAGCAATTTCGAAATCTCCCAGTTCTCCATATATTTTACCTATCGCAACCAAATATACAGGTCTTAATCTCGCTTTATCATCAATTCCTATAGTATCCAGACTTTTTGTATATAATTCTAGACTCTTTTTTAATTCTCCCTTCTGATCATAAACCAATCCCATAGAAAAATATGCATGGGCAATTTGATTAATAGAATTATTTTGTTCGTTTATTTTTAAAGAGTTTTTAAAAGATTCTAAAGCCTTTTCGAATTCTCCTTTTATTAAATAATAATATCCAAGTAAATTATAACAATTTGCTTCTATATGTTTATAATTATTCTTTTTGGCGATTTTAAGAGTATCCTGTGCTTTTTTTTTTGTCGATTCTAAATCTCTTTCATGATATTTTACCCATCCCAAATTAATAGTATTCCAAATTATTCCGACTAAATTTTTTTTTTCTTTAGCTAATTCTAGACTTTCTAAAGTATAATTTTGAGAAGCTTTAAAATCTCCTATATAGTATGTTAAAACACCTAAGTTATATAACGTCCAAATTAATCCATAAGTATCCTTAAGATCTAGTCTTATTTTATAACTTTTTTTAAAATATTCAATTGACTCATGTATTTTATTCATATCATAATAAATACGACCTTTTAAATAATAAAAATATGCTTCTCTATATTTTATTTGTACTAAAGGCATATAATCTATATTATTTAATAATAATTCACCTTGACTTATCAGATCAAGGCATTCATTTATTATTGATAATTGAGAACCATTCTCTACGCATGCTATAATTGCATCTATTTCCCTTAGTAAATTAAAGCTTTCCTGAGCAAGTTTCATCATTTCCTGGGCTATTTTATAACCTTCTCTAAATTCACCATTATCTAAACAAATGAAACTTTGAACATATTTTTTAATCAATATATCATCATCAGAAAGTCCACTCTTTTTTTCTATTGAATTAAGCAATTCAAAAGCCTCTTTGAATTGTCCATTAATCAAATTATTTTCTAATTGTTCATTCTTGGAGTAAAACATGATTTAGCTAGATTGATTATAAGATTAAAAATGATTTAATATATTCTTTTTACTGTAAAAATAATCTAAAAATCTCCATAAAAAATTTTGCATTTTAATTTTCAAAAATTAATTATATCGCTTATAGCTATTAAAAAAATGATTTTTTATTTTTAATATACTTTATTCGATTCTTTTGCTTATTAATAATATAATTTTTTTTGCTTAATGGAACCATAAAAATATTAATCTTAAAACCTTTTATATATATAAAGTGATATATTAGCTAGGTAAAATAGATGAGTGAAGGTCCTGATCTTCCTCCAATTCCCAGTATTGGAGAAGTACT
>CAZBEU010000104.1:0-3877 GCA_964491005.1 uncultured archaeon
TAATAAATAATTTTTTTGATTTAATCCAGAAAGAAAAAAGATTATAGTATGCAATTAGCACAGTTATTTTGGGAAGAACAAAATAAGTTATTGTTTCAATTTAAAAGTGATGAGCATGAGATAGATCATTTTCTTCAAAAGGATATTAAAAATATAAATATTAAATATGAGTTATCAAAGAAAGAAGAAAGAGCACCCTATATAATTCAAGAACCCTTTTTGATATCGATTAAGAATTTTCATTTTTCTGCTAATATTCTTACTTTTTCTATACAATTAGGTTCTCTTCCAGATATAAATAATTTACAAATAAACATTATAAGATTAACAATTTTCTATTATTCAGGAAATAGAGAAGAAATATTTATAAATAAAACCTATCATTTATCCGAAATTTCGTATAATAATGGCGATCTTATCGAAATTACTGAAGAGGAACTTGTATATGAAACTAAAACAAGATATTCTGTTAAAAAAAGAAGTCTGAATAAAACACATCCTCAAAAAAGGATTTCTAAACCTGTGTTAAATAATAATGAAATAAAAAAAAAAGAAATTATCAAACCTATAGATACTCTTATCCATCAACCTAAAAACATGACAATATCTGTATCTTATAATGAATATATAAAATGGTTTGAAATAAAGGAAGATAAATCATGGGATACAACTTTATTCATGGTAAGAAATGAATTTAATAAAATTAAAGAATTAAAAAGAGAAATCAAGACATTAAATTCAACAATTAGAAAGATAGCTTTAAAAAATTCTTCTAACGCTGTAGCACCGATTTATCTTCAAGCACCGGGAAATATGATGGGATTACCAAATAATTTGAATCCTCCTAAAGATACTATACCTTCAAGAAATTTTAATACACTACCATTAAATGAAATAAATGCTCAAAAAGTTCTTGGAAACGAAAATAATGCAAGAAATCTAAGCGGACAAATACAACTTATGAAAGAAATGAAAGAAAAGTTTAGTAGTGTGAACAATGTTAAGGATCTTCTCACAAAAGTACCTAAGGAAGAATTAAATAAAAATCGAGCTAAAACTGATCATTTAGCTTTTCTTGAATTTAAACAAAATGGATCTAAAAATAAAATCAAAGAAGAAAGAAAAATATTGATAAAAAAAATTAAAGAATTAGGATGTAAAGATAAATTAAAGAATAATTCTTTAGAAGAATTACGAGAAAAGATGGAATTACTTACTAAGAAGAATTAAGTCTAAAAATATCAAATAAAAACAAATTATTAAGAAATTTCAAATACTGTATTGATTTATTTTAATTTTAAAAATTTCGTTAATATTAATATATTTTAATTTCTTAGTTTAATTTATGACACTTATTTGTAAAGAATGCGGAATATCCTTGGATGAAAAAGAGCCCGGTAAATATTATTGCCCAAATTGCAAAAAATATACTGATTTCTTTGAGTTTGATACAGAGTAAGATGTTATTAAAAATATGTAAAAAAATAAGAAATATAAATATCTATATTAGTACTAATTAAAAATTCTTCAAGATATTTACTATTATTTTTATCTTATTCTTTTTTATAATTTTTACTAATATAAAGATTTTGATTATGTATCTTGTATTAAATTTATCCTTTAACTACTCCTATGGGGACAAATCTTATAACTTTCTCAACAATTCCTAAATCATGACTTACTTGAACTACTTGATCTACATCTTTATATGCTCCAGGAGCTTCTTCTGCTAAAACCTTTAAAGACGCAGCCTTGATTAGAATTCCTTTTTTTGCCAAACTATCTTTAATTTCTCGAGCAGGATACATTTTATCTGCTTTATGTCTTGACATCACTCTACCCGCTCCATGAGCCGTAGAACCAAAAGATAGATCCATAGCTTTTTCTTTACCTACACATAAATATGAAGCAGAACCCATTGTTCCGGGAATTAATGCTGGTTGTCCTATATCTTGATAATCTGGTGGTATTTCAGGATGATTTGGAGGAAATGCACGAGTCGCTCCTTTACGATGAACATTGAGTTTCATTTTTGAACCATCAATTTCATGCTCTTCAATTTTTAAAATATTATGACATACACCATATATTAAACTTAAATCTAAATCATCTATATCTCTCTTGAAAAATTGAGTGAAAGATTCTCTTAACCAATGAGTTATAAGTTGACGATTGTTAAATCCAAAATTTGCTGCACAACTCATTTGAGATAAATAATTTTGAGCTGCATTTGTATCTGCTGGAACACATGCCAATTCTCGATCTGGAACTTCTATTCCCATTTCTTTCATAGTTTTCTCCACCATTCTTAATGAATCTGTGCAAACTTGATGACCATAGGCTCTACTACCTGTGTGGATCATAACGGATATCTGATTTTCATCTATAAATCCTAATTTTTTTGCAATTTCTTTATTATAAATCTTATCTACTTTTTGAATTTCTAAAAAATGATTTCCACTTCCCAATGATCCTATTTGATTAATACCTCTTTGTTTTGCTTTTTCTGAGACTAAGCTAGAATCTGCATTATCTAAAAATCCATTAGCTTCACAATGTTCTATATCACTTTCAACGGCATACCCATTATCTAATGCCCAATTTAGTCCATTATCCACAAGTTCATCAAGTTGAGAATAATTTAATTTTAGTTTACCTTTTGATCCCAATCCACTTGGTATATTCCTATAAATCACATCTAATAGTTTGGAGAGGGATTCTCTTATATCATTTTCATGTAAATTTGTTCTTAAGAGTCTTACTCCACAATTAATATCATAACCAACTCCTCCAGGAGAGATCATACCTGATTCTGCTTCTGTACCAGCTACCCCTCCTATACAGAAGCCATAACCTTGATGTGCATCTGACAATGCTATGGCATGTTTTTGAATACCTTTTAAAGTGGCAACATTCGCAATTTGGTCTAATGTCTTATCTAATCGAATTTTATCTAGAATATATTCATTCGCATAAATATGAACTGGTACTTTCATATCAAAGCTACCAATCTTCTTTGGAGTTATTTCATAAATATTCTCTTCAATCTTCTTTACATCCATATTCCTTCAGTTTTTATCCTAATTTGTAATGATTATATTTGAATTAATTAAATACCCAAAAATAGAACAATCTATATATTATTTAATTCTGAATATTAATATTATCTCAGAAAACATCTTTATATAATATTTTCCTAATCAATTATAATATTTTAAAATAAAATATCTTTTTTATAATTGATTATCCTTTGAAATCCTCTCGATCAATTTCTTTATATTCTTTTCTTGCTTTTAATCGTTCTCTGAAAGATTTATGTTCATCTTGATGATTTCTATAGAATCTTCTATAAATTGATTCTAATTGTTCTTTATCTTGAGAAATAAATTTAATTTTATTTTCTAAATCTCTTCTGAAAAAGATGTTTCTTTTAAATTTTTTTGCTGGATTACCATGATAAATCCATCCTTCCTCTAATTCTTGACCAATTGTTGTTAAAGAAAGTGTTCCTAATACTGCTCTTTTACGAATTATTGTTCCAGGCATAACTACTGAATGTGTACCAATTCTTACATCATCTTCTATTATAGTTTTTTTAATAATTAAGAGATTTCCAACAATTATACTGGATTGAATATGTGATGCTTGGCCAATCACTACATTTTTTCCAAATTCTATCAACTCTGTATCTACCCATCCTTCGAAAAGGGAATTACTAAATTTTGTTTTAACTCCAAATACTTTAAAACATATATTATCCAGAAAAGGAAAAGGAAATTTATGAGCTAACCAAATTGGCCAACGTTTTATCATATTTCGTATGCACCAATACCTATAGTCTTTATCACTTTTATCACGTAAAAAAACTCCTTCCCTT
>CAZBEU010000105.1:0-3432 GCA_964491005.1 uncultured archaeon
AAAAAGAAAAATAGAGAATCATATAGCAATAATTTTTAAAGATTATAATGATTTTAGATAAAAACAATTTGAAGGGATTAGTAAAGAAAAAAAGTGAAGAAATAAATAAATTTCTTATAGAAAGGTCAAAGAATCCCAACATTGAATTAAAATATATAATAGATCACTTAATTAGTAATCTTTCCATAGAAAAATTAAAAAATGTAAAAATAAATCTTATTTATCTAATTGGAAAATTATCAAAGTTGGAAACAATTGATAACAAATTAATACAATTTTTAACTGAACAATTTCAAATATCTGACAAATGGGAGAGAAGAGAAATAACTAAATCTTTTAACATAATTTCAAATAATCAACAATTAAATAAAGAAATTATAGATTTATTAGCTAGTTCTTTACAAGAAGATTATGTTCCAATAGTTAAAAATATTTTAGAAGCTATTCAAAACGCATTAATATTGAACAAAAAAACAATAAAAAATATTCTGCTCATATCTAAACACAGAGATCAAGAAATAATTGAACTAAAAAAAAGAATTCTTCATAAATTTATAACAAATGAAAAAATACTATTTAATTTATTAGATAAGAAGAATTTTTATGAAAGGTTGGATAAAATTAGTTTTAGGGATATATTAATCTCAGTATTTACAGAAATAGGTAAATTAGAAGCTTTTAAAAATAGAATAAAAAATTCTAATTGGTCGGATGATAGAAAAACCATTTTTTTAGATGAAATAGATATTTTTCAGAAAATAATATCAAAAGTATTATAATATTTAATTATGATAATAGAATTTTTTTTATTCATTAATAAATTTATCATGATATATTATTTCATTAAATTCTCTAATCAATTTTTTAATTATATCTCTAGGATTACCTTTTGATCTATGATATATTTTCTTCAAGGTATTTTCATTCATTGGGTAATAGGGATTTTTAAGATTAGCTAAAGTATTTTTAGAATCAATTGATTCTAGGAATTTCTGGATTGTAGATTGATAAAAACTATAAATATCATCTTCTTGAAAATTAGATAAAAACATAGGTTCTTTTAAATGATTTAATAAGTCTAAATTCTCTTGTCTAAATGTTTTTTTTATTTCTACCAAGGAAATTTTAGAATTCAAGGTAATAATTTTCTTTAAATTTTTTATATGCTGTAATTTAGCTATTTTATCAAGAATATTTTTTGCTACAATATTATCTGATGATTCTTCAGAACCATATAACCAACTAGAATCAAAAAATGTCTCAATTTCTTCTTCTTCTTTCATTAGAGAAATTAATTTATCAAAATCATCAATAAAAATAATTGTTCCTAATTTTGAATTTTCAATTAATACTTTTAGCATTGTAAAAGCATTATTTCGATTTCTTAGATCATTTTCAACATCTAACATAGAAAGTTCTCTAATATTCATAAGTTCTCCTAATAAATAATCCTCTGCATCAATTCTTTTATATGGGTCTAATTGATGTGAAATAATAACATTGATGATATCATTTAATGCACTCGGAGAATCAAATTCATCCTTCCATTCGTTAAAAGCATTATTCTTAGCTTTCTCTATATTTGGAATAGGAAAAAATCCATATTTTTTTTCTAAACCTCGCCATTTATTGCATAGTTTTTGGGTGATCTTTCTTATATTATCTATTCCCAATTCTTCAATAAATTCCGAATATAAATTGTAAAAGAATTTTCTATAAATATTTTCCAACGAGATATATATGATATTGTATTTTTCTTTCAATTTTTTTTTTAGCGTCCAAAATAAATGAGTTTTTCCAACTCCGATATCTCCAATGATTGGTAAAATAAAATTTTGATTTTCATCAATAAATTTTGAAATAGAATCCATAAAATGTTTTCTAGAATTAACAAAATCCAATTCTTCTTTAATTTCTCCTGTTGCAACAAAATTATTAAAAGGATTTATTTTTATTTTAAATAATTTCAAGAATTTAAGTCTTTTATTTTCCCACAACAGCAATTGGATTACCTCCTTATTTTATTGTTTCTATACCTATAATTATAATATATTTAATGAGTTTATCCATAACATTAACTATAGATTCATAACTTACAGATAATTTATCTTTTTTATTTCTTCCAATAATTAAGGTTCCATAAAAAATAGGATTAGATGATTCGTCAACAACAACTCTATCAGCAATACAAATACCATTATGAATTAATGCAATAGGATTTTTTAAAATCTCACCTTTAAAGAAATCCAAATGATTAATTCTTAATTGATTTTCATTTAATAATAATCCCGCTGAATGAAGTAAATTTATAGTGTACGGAAATTCATTTGAAAATCTTTCATTATCAAATTTTTCAACTAAATCCTCAGGGATTTGAACACAATAGTCCAAAGCATCATTATTTAAATCAAATTTAAAATTAGAACTTAATGAAAATGCTTCTCTTTTATTAGATACCATGGTTTCAAATCCAATTATCAATCCTTTACTTATTTCAATAATATTATCAAAAAAATTCAATGAATCTGTGAGTATGATATGCTCATTTTTACACATTACTATTATTGACCCATTATACTTACCATGAGTTCTAATATTCTTTACAGAATCAAATATTATGTTTTTAGTTGCAAGTTTCATAATTAGAGCGTCAAATATATACTTTTTTTTTATTTGTTAAATAATTCTGGATTTTAAGACATTAATATTTTATACTATTATTTGATATATAATATCATTAATTATAATTTTGATTTGTATATAATATTATAAATTATGGCAAAACTTATCCAAAGTCTAACTAAATTAGAGCTTTTAACCAGAGCTTCTCAGTTTATTTTCTCTACTGGATTAAATGATGGTACTTCAGAATTATGTAGAAATAATATGAAATATGGGTTAGCTCAGATGCATTTAATACTGGAAAAATATGGATTTGAGCCTAATGCTATTTTTGTTTCTACTCCTGATGAAACAATTTCAAGAAATTCATTTAGATGGAATTCTGGATTTGGATATGGAGGAAAAATAATATGGGGAACAGGTAGAGAAAAAATAATTTTCTTAAATACAAAACCTAATCAATGTGGTATATTAGTAGGGGGACTGAATAAAATAATTGACCCTTTAACCATTATAAAGAGAATAAATGAAATAAAAGAAAAAGAAATATATCATAATAATATTTTGTTAGATTGGGATTATGGTATAAGTAATCATTTTATAAGTCTATTTAAAACAAAATATTTATCAGATATTGAATTTCCACCATATATTTTTTTAATACATGGTTCTGCTCCCGAATTACGAGGGGACAAATATGGAATAGGAATTTATATTGATAAGTCTGTAAATTTAAAAAATATGGCTTTAAAAGAATCCACCATTTTAGGAGATCAATATATCTTATTAAATAAAGAAGCAGACATATAT
>CAZBEU010000106.1:0-2213 GCA_964491005.1 uncultured archaeon
TCCTTCATTAAATTCATTTGAACTAATTGCAGGGCAAACAGGTTCACAAGCACCACATCCATTACAATCATTTGTTACGTATCTTGCTCTTTTTCTAATGGTTACATCAAAATTCCCGATAAATCCGTTTGCATTTTCTAATTCACTATAGGTGTATATATTTAATCCTTTGGTTCTCGCTGCTTGCAACATTACTGGTCCCAAAATTCAGATTGAACAATCATCAGTTGGAAATGTTCTATCTAATTGTGCCATCTTACCTCCAATTGTAGGAGATTTTTCAACTAAATGTACTATATACCCTTCTTCAGCCAGGTCAATTGCACATATTAGCCCTGAAACACCTCCACCAAGTATTAAGACTTCTTTGGTGATATCTACTTCTTTTATTTTAACAGGTTCTAACAAGGATGCCCTTGCAACAGCAGATTTAACTATATCTTCAGCTACTTTTTGAGCGCCTTCAATATCATTTCTATGAACAAAACTACTATGTTCTCTTATATTTGCAAACTCAAGATAAGAAGGATCTAAATTCATCGATTCAAGAACACTTTTAAACACAGGCTCATGAGTTTTAGGGGTACAAGCAACAACAACCAGTCTATTAGCATTAGCTTCTGTCATTTTTTTTTTTATAAATTCTGCGCCTGGTTCTGTACAAAGACTAATATATTCATCAGCATCAACAACAGTAGGTAATTTTTTAGAAAATTCAACTAAGGAAGGACAATCGATTATTTCTGAAATATTAATACCACATCGACAGACAACAACAAAACTCCGTATATCTTCGTTTTCTTTTTTTTCCATTGCATATCAATTTTTATTTATTTTTTAATGTTAACCTCCAAATAATTCTGATATTATTATTTACTAATTCAAAATATTTTATATTATTTAAAACATCATCTCTATAAATAAAAAATAAATTTAAATCAAAAATCTTTTTTATTAGTTTTATAAGAAAGTAATTTAAAAATAATTGAGATAAATTATGGATGAAGAACCAATTATAATAGCAAGCATAGCACCAATTTTATTTGTAATTTTAGGAATTATAGTTTTAAAGATATGTTTGAAAATAACTAAAGCAGAAAAAAGAACAGATATAAAATGGATATTAATAAGTATTGGATTGCAAGTTGGTGTAGTAATGCTATGTTCAATTCCAATGATATTAGCAGGATTTTCTGGAGCATTTAATGATGAAGGTCCTCCTCCAGAGATGTTTCCAGTATTATTTTTAGCAATTTTTATAAATATTAATCTAGTAAATATTTTGTATGAAGTGGGAATAGGGAAATCAATATTCATTTTCTTGGTTTTTATGATCCCTCTTGGTTTCTTTATGTTTATGGAAATATGGTCATTAATCCAAATATTATCTCCTTAAATACATTTTTTAGAAACTAGGTCTTATTCTTGAATTAAATAAGATGAAATTTACTCATTTTTTGTAAATCATTAGGATATTTTCAAATAAGATTTAATAATAGTGATTTTAATATAGTTAATATCTTAGAATACAACTATTATAAACGAATGAGATTGATATTTTAAATGAAATCACGAAAAATAGAATGGAGGCAAACACTTGTTAAAAGTTTAATTTATCGAGCACTTACTTTAGTTTTAGGTACTTTAACAGCATATATAATTACGGGAAGCATTGCAATTGCAACAGGAACTGCTTTTTTAACAGAAGCAGTTCAAAGTGTGAATTATTTCGCATATGAAATTACTTGGAGTAATATATCAAGAAGAAAACTTGAAAAAAAAATTATTGAGAAAATTAAACAAAAAGAAATTGACTTAAGATTAGATTTTTCTTCTATTAAAGATTTAGCTTATCAACTTTCTCAAGTCAACACTTTCATTCCTGAAATTTATATATCAACTAAAAAAACATTAGATCAAATGATAGAAACTAAAGAATTGAAAGAATTTCATGACGAAATTAAAAAATATAAGGAATATTTTGAAATTGCTCATTTAGGAAGAAATTTTAATGAATCAAAAGACCAAGAATAACAATTAATCTCTTTTTTAATTTTCCTAATAAGATAATAATTTCATTTTTTCATGAAACAAATATTATATTCAGAATAGAATTTGAACTACTCACCCCTAAACAGTACCGAGTATTTTTTAATTATTAAATTTTTATCACCCTGTTTCAATCAATGAATATTCTGGAATTATAAGCTTTT
>CAZBEU010000107.1:0-2706 GCA_964491005.1 uncultured archaeon
AAAATCTTGAGAATTATATATTTTTATCAACGATTCTGCTCTGTTTTTAAATTCAGCATCATTTGTAATTAAAGCTTCTGAATTTCCTATAAGAGCTGTTGCAATGATGATACAATCAGGTAATTTTAAATTAATTTGTGATCTTATTTCTGCAGCTTTATCTGCAATATTGATATTGAGATCTTTTATATGATATTTTTTATTTGAATAAAGTCCAGAAATGAATTCATCTTTTTCATTAATTTCTTTATTTTTATAATATCCAACACTTAACTCAGTAAGAGATATAATTGATATAACAGCATTCAGTTCATTATTTTCATTATCAATTTCTTCTAATAAGGAATTAGAGTAGGGATAAAATGGCTCTTCCTTATTTTTTACATTTAGGAAAATGTTTGTATCAAGAGTGATATTCATTCCCATTCTTCCCGTAATTGTTTTTGAAATTTAATACTTGATTCTGTCCATGGTTTTTGATTTTTTAAAATTTCTGATATTTTATTTGTACCAGATTTTTGGATAATTATTTTATTTCCTTTTAAATCAAATATTAAGCGATCTCCTTGCATGATACCTAATTTATCCCTTATTTCTTTAGGAATGGTAATTTGTCCTTTTTCACTTATTGATGATGTTCCTATTATCATAATAAATCATACTAATCTCTTTACTAAATAATAAAGAATTCTTTACTTTTAATCTTTACTTTTTAGGAATAAATATTAATAAAAAAAAAATATAAATCTTCGAGAATGTAGTCAATTGACTCTATATTATTTATTATTTTTTAATAAATTAAATTATATTAATAAATCTATCTTTTAAATATATTTAATTTCCCATATTTTAATGAAAGAGAGGACAACGCTCATAAAAATGTGTTTTGTAAAACAGTTATTTCAATCCGATTTTCCATTAAAATAATTAACTTTTCCATGGAAAATTATTTATCTTTTATTAGTATTCAATATATTAAAAAAGTAAAATATCAATTTAAGTTTTAGATTTTTCTCCACTTAATCCCTGTAATAATAGATCAATCGAGTGTTACTGTTGTACTTTCAGGTAATTCCTTTTTCAACGTACTCAGAATTACTTTATCTAACTCAAAATTAGGATCTATAGGAAAATTGGGATCTTTTAGCAAATCAAAATAAAAAACTTCGGTTGAGGTATTTTCGTTTAATTTATCATATGCATCCTCTCTTAAATCCCAATTATCTTTTTCTAATGAAAGCCCTAAGTAGTTAAAGATAATATTTTCACATAGGGATTCCGCAAAAGGACCTATTCCCTGATCAAAACAATCATCTGGAAGACACCATTGTCGATCTGGAATCACTTCTTCATAAAACTTATCATCAACATCAATCTGTGTTTGAAACCTTTTGCGATCTTCTAGTGTTACTTTAAAAATATCATTTTCGAAAATTCCCATCTTAGTTTTCATATATTATCTTTTATTTAAAATTATATAATATTAGACTCAAATCATCTATAATAAGTTTTGATAAAAAAAACTATATATAGTATGTATTACATATTTACATATATGAGAACAAATATAATTATTGATGATCAACTAATAGAAAAATGGTGGGAAATTAAAAAAGAAGCAGCAAAACTAAATATGAAAATTGCAGATTATTTGATTTTTTGTCATGAACTAAGGAAAGATTCTAAAAATAAAGATAAATTGCTAAAACTATTAGATAACCCACTTTCAGATGGAATTAAAGATATAGACGCAATTAAAGCAACTAAAAATATGTGGAAAATATGAATGGAATGGACTCTAACATATTAGTATATGCTTTGAATAAAGATTTACCTGAACATGAAAAATGTAAGAAACTTCTGGTGAATATTGCAGAAGGAAATGAAATAATATCTATACCTGCTATAGTTTTTATGGAGAGTTTTCATGCTTTAATAAGAGCATATAAATTTAAGATAGAAGATGTAAAGAAAAGAATAATTACTATAATTGATTCAGAAAATATTAATTTTTTAAACATTACATTATCGACAATATTATTTGCTTTTAATATTTCTGAGGAATATAATACTGGTGGAAGAGATTCACTAATTGCAGCAAGTCTTTTAGAGCATAATATCAAAAATATTTATTCTCACGATAAAGATTTTGATAAAATCAAACTTCTGAATAGGATTGATCCCATTGATAATCATTAATACTAGAATAGAATATTTTAATGAGTGGAATTGAAGTGTCTCTATTTGAATTTTAACATTGTTTTAACTTTTTTTTCCATGGAAAAAATGATTTTTTTAATGGAAAATGGGTGCAAAATAACTGTTTTGCAAAACTCGCTTCTATAAGCGCTTTCACTCATATTATTAAAAATAGGGAAATAAAATATATTTAACAGAGAGATTTTGTGATATAATTAAATTTCAAAAGATATATTATAAAATATAAAAACGATTGACTATGATTTCCAAGATTTATAAATAATATTCTTTATATGAAGATTCATTATTTAATTATTTAAAATAAGAGACATTTGATAAGTTTATATAAAAATCAGAATTCGATAAAATTCATAATAAATTTTTGGAGACGTAATTCTATACTCTAATTTTTCTTATTTATTAAGATTAAATAAATTTCCAATTTGTATTAGAGTTGTTCATAGAACAATTAGATTATTTAAAATAAGAAATATATTACATTAATCA
>CAZBEU010000108.1:0-5387 GCA_964491005.1 uncultured archaeon
CATATTTTATTACAAGAGCTTCTAAATTTTCATACATTTGGTCTCCAATTAATGATTTAATAACAATAACCTTTTCATCATTGTAATAATTAATTTTTTTTATAGCTTCTTTTTCTTTTAGAGGAACCAATTCTGAATTAACAAAGAAGTCTCTTATTGTCTCATCAATGGGAATCTGTTTAATTTTTCTACCCTTTATTATATTAAGATATTTACGATATTCTTTTGTTTTATATAATGGACGCATATTTTTTTTTTCATTTATGGGTAATTCAAAACCCTCTTCTTTAAAGGTTCTGGTATTTACTGTAATTTCTTTTTTTTTTTCTTTTTTTTCAGATGGTGGTTTTTCACCATATGATTTTATTACGAAAAAAAACCAACCATATTTATCTATCAGTATATTTCTATTCCATATTAGGTCTTTTCCTTTGGGAGTTACAACAATAATTATCCTTTCGTTTTTCTTATAGATTATTTTGGTAATTGATTTTTTAGTGGGCTCAGAAATTAAATTATTTTCATCTGAAAAGAAATCATCCAAAACCTGATTCAAGCTAAGTTGAATAATATTTTTTTCTTCCATATATTTTATTTTCTGATTATAAGAGTTTATTTTATAAGAGATTTTTAAAATATCATCCTCTAATAATTCGATCTCTTGATTTTTGTATCTATATGATTTCTTTTCCATGGTAAATTTTATAATTTTTAATAAATATAACTTATGATTTAATAAGATTTATTGTAATAAAATTTAATTATAGTTGATTTTATTGATAATCTTGTTTAATAAAACCTTTATTTGAATATTAAAATTTAATCATAATTATGGTTAAATACCAGTTTTTTTAGAATTATCTTCTTTCAGTGATAACACATATATCATCTATGGAGATATATGAAATGTTGTTATATTTATCTTCAATCATCAATAAGTTATCAGTAGTTATTTCTACTAATTTTCCACTAAATTTTTCATTTAAGTCTTTAATATGAATATAAACATCCAAATTAACTAATTTTTCAAAAACACTTTTTGGGATCATAATATTCTTTGATTTATTGTTATTATTGTATTAATTAGATAACTAAAAATAAATATTTTAGGAATATTTAGAAAAAAACATAAGAAAAAAGTTCATTTAATAATTTATTAAAAAAATTAATATTATTTATCAGTTATGAGTGAAGTACGTTTTGTATGGGGAATTACTGGTTCAGGGTATCTAATAAAGGAATCAATAGAGCTAATGAATCAATTACAAGAACATTACAAGGTTGACCTCACAGTAGCATTATCAAAAGAAGGTGCTATCGTTGTAAAATGGTATAAACAATGGGATTATTTAAATGAAGTAGTGAAAAAAGTAAAGGTTGAAACTAGTCCAAATAATCCTTTCCTTGCTGGACCTCTCCAAATTGGCAAATATGATTTTTTACTTGTATGTCCTGTATCTGCTAATTCAGTAGCTAAAATAGTATATGGAATTGCAGATACCTTAATTACAAATTGTGTTGCTCAAACGATAAAAGGAGGAATTCCGGTCTATTTATTACCATCAGATCAACATGATACTCCAATAGTCACTTCAAGAACGGATGGAAGTCCACTTATTCTTAAAATTAGAGATATAGAAATGCAAAATATTAAATTATTAAGAAAAATGAAAGGTCTTACATTATTTTCAGATTTCGAAGAACTAAAGAAATTTTTTAATACACAACTACAATCTAATAAAAAGACTTTTGATTAGATAGACAGATAAGAAAAATGCCATATAAAGAAATTAAAGTAGGGCAAATAATATTCGAACCAGATGTTCAATCTTATTGCAGTACAAAGGATTATAAATGCCCAAATTATAATCATTCATGGGCCTGTCCTCCAGTATCACCATATTTAGAATATGAAGTTGCAAAATACTCAAGATTTTATCTGATATATTATAAATTTAATTTAAATGCTTATATTAAAAAATATCAAGAGAAAAATCCTAGCAGGAATAATAAAGAGATATTATATTCACTTTATTCACAATATGTAATAAGAGATCATTTAGAAGAAGAAATATTGAATTTTCTAAACGAATATAAATCAAATTACAAAGAAAGACTAATTTTATGGGATGGATTTTGTCGAAAATGTTATAAGGAAAAGCTTTCTTGTACTTATGATGAAAAAACTCCTTGTCGATACAAGCCAAGATATTCTATGGAATCTGTGGGCATTAATGTTGATAAAACTGTTAAAAATATAGGCGTTAATCTAGAATGGCCTCCAATTGAAAATGTTTATAGATTTGGTTTAGTATGTTTTAAATAATAGAAAGAAGTATATAATATGAGGAATACGAAGGATATGTTTAGATTTTAAAAATATAACTAATGGCATCTTCAGGACATAATCTAACACAATTTAGACACCCTTTACACGTAATAGATTCAGTCTTTTTAATTTTAATCATTTCTTTAGAATTTTTTAAATTATATTTGTAAAATAATTTCTGAGGACAAAAATTTTGTCCTTTATCAATACATATTTCACATAAATTACATTTTTCAGGATCTATATTAATGGATATATTCTGTGAAAAATCTTCGCTTGATATAACGGTAATTGCATTTCTTGGACAAACTTGAATACAATTAAAGCACCCCTTACATTTAATATAATTTATATATCTAACTCCGTTTTTAAAATTAATAGCTTTATTCTTACAAGCACGTACGCATCGTTCACATTTAATGCATATATTTTGTTCAATTTGAATTGGAATAAATTTTTCTTTAATTTGGTTCAACTCATAAATTAAGCATATTAATATAATTATTTATTCAAAATAAAAAAATAAAATATAGGATAAAAATAGTCCCTTTATATTTTAAATGAGTTTAATCTATCGAATATTTCTGAAACTCATTTCTATTATTTTAATTCAAATATATATTTATTTGTTCTTTTTATTAATAAATATATATTTGAAAAAATAAAAAGTCAAAATAACATATATCCTAAAGGATGTCTATTGAGTGACCTTCTTATTATTAGATAAATTTCTAAAAAAAGACATATTAAGATAAAAAGTATATTATTATCTGTAATTATCGATAATATTGTGGATAATCTCCTTTTGATCCTTGTTCAGATAATTGTTTCCTGCTGAATTCTTGTGCTTTCTCTGCTAATTCAAGCATTTTTTGTTTAATCTCCTTTCCTTCTTCCATTAATTGAGAGACATTAATTTTTAACCCATATATATCATTTAAAATTGAAATAATTGAAGCTGCAGCTTCTGGAGTTGGAATTTGATATACAGGAGCAAATAAAGCATATCCTTGCAATTTATTTGATAATGTTTCATTGAGTATAGTTGATTCAGGTCCAATAATTATTCCTTTATCAAATTTTTTTATTCCATATTGCTCAAGAAAATCTACTAACTCTGCTTCAGCAGCATAATAAACTGAGAAATCATCAATTACTCCCGCTTGAGGAATACCTTGGAAAATAACTATCTGTTTTGCTTGAACATCCTCATTTAGAGCCCAATTATTTATAGTTCTTGCCAAATCATTATAAGCAGATGATATTTCAAAAGGAACTTCACATATTCCTATGATAATGTTATATTTTGGTGAATAATATACTCTAAAAGGATGTTTGAGTACACCAGAATAAAACACTGATATAGGAGGAAGAAATTCACTAGTAATAAAACCAATTTCTTTTATATCAGGTATCTGCTTTATAAGTGTATTTGCTATAATAGGACCTATAAGACCAATACCTGCAAATCCTAATAAAATAGTAACATCTTTTTTTATTTGTGTTGAAAAGTCTTCAATAACAACTTTACTTTTCCTTCCAGGATCACATATATATTCCTTAACAACCATATGATATCATTAATTTTCGTTTTTACAATATTTTTTAATTTTAAATTTAAATATAACATAAACTAAAAGTTATTTATTGATAATATTGACTATATCCATCCTTCACACCTTCAGAAAGTTGTTTATTCTGGAGTTCTTGAGTTTTTTCAGCTAATTCCAACATTTTTTCTTTAATCTCTTTTCCTTCCTCTAATAATGCTGATGTATTGATATTCATTTTGAATTTCTTATTTAAAGCATTTATTAGAGAAGCAGCACCCTCAGGTGTTGGAATCTGATAAACAGGAGTGAATAATATAAGAATTTCTAATCGATTAGTTAATGCTTCATTTATAATAGTTGCTTCAGGACCAACAATAATTCCTTTTTCTACCTTTTTAATTCCTGTTTCTTCAAATTCTTTAATTAATTCGTGTTCTGAAGCATAATATACTTTAAATTCTTCAATCATACCTCCAGCGGGAAGTCCTTGAAAAAGAATTACATCCTGAACATTGACATCATCAGATAATGCCCAGTTACAAATTGTTTTAGCTAAATCACTATAGGCTGAGGGTAAATGAAAAGGAACTTCAGCAATTCCTAAAATTATATTATATTTTAGGCTGTAATAAAGTCGGAAAGGATGTTTAAGAACACCATCATAAAATGTTGAAATCGGGGGTAGCATTTCTGAAGTAATAAACCCAATTTCCTTTAAATCTTCTATCTGTTCTACTAAAGTATTTCCAATAATAGGCCCTAATAATCCGATTCCTGCAAACCCTAATATAAGTGTTGGATTATCTTTAAATTTTACAGAAAGATCCTCTATAACCACTTTACTCTTTTTTCCAGGAGGACATATATATTCCTTTTTCATTTTTTCAAATTTTGTTTATTAATTGAATAAATTATAAAAACTATAATTTTAAATTTTATTTAAAATCATAAGATTTAATCTAATTTTAAAGTCTATATTTTTAAAAATAATTGATTCTTATAATATAAAAATTAGATAAATACTAAATTTTATGTAATTCTAGTATTTTTCATTATTATTTTTTCAATTAGTTTTATCATAATAAAAAAATTTAGTACTATTCTTTAAAATTATACAAAAGAAGAATGTCAAGATATAAAAAATCAATTTTAGTTATAGGTTTTAACACACGCCCAATAGTACAATCACTATACAGAATTGGATTAAAAATATATGTCATTGATTTTTTTGGAGACTTGGACCTATATCCCTATGTAGAAGATAGTATTATTATATCAAAAAGAATTAATAAGAATTATTTCAATCTAAAAGATGATTATAAAAGTCATTTAGCTAATTTTACAATCGAATTATTAGAAAAATACCCAAATATCGATAACATACTGATTGGAAGTGGATTGGATGATTCTTTTAATGAAAGAATAGTAATTAAAGAAAAAATAAAAAAAAGAAGATCTATAATTGAGCTTCATAATTCTATAGAAACAATAGTAAAAGCAAGAGA
>CAZBEU010000109.1:0-3960 GCA_964491005.1 uncultured archaeon
TTTTATCTTTTTGATAATATTATCTCGATTTTTTAGAAATTCATTAATATTGGAAAGTAACTTTTCGTCTTTAAACAATCCTTTAAAATCATCAAATGGAGCGTTATATGCTATTTGGAAATTTCCAAATTTCTTATAAATTTCTCCTAATTTTTTAACTCCTATACCTTTTATGTTATAAAATAAGATAAGATATAAATCAGATACACTTACAGTCATCTTAATTAATCTAATTTAATAATCAATGTTAAATTATTATATTTTTATCTCCAAATTATTATAAAAAATAAGAGTCTTTTAAATTACTGTAGATTATTTTCTGAACAAAACTGAATTCTTATATCATTCTATTCAAGAATTTTCTGACAAAATATACAATTTATAAATCTTTAAAATTGGAATCAATTGATGTTCTCTCTTTTATATAATATTAGAAAATTTAGATTTCCTATTAAAATTCGATATTTTATCAATTAATAATCTTATATTTTAATGATATACCTCTTATTATCCATTAGAGTGAGTTTAGCAAAACTGTCCTTTCAATTCAATTTTCCATTAAAAAAATCTTCTTTTCCATGGAAAAAAAAAACCACACTTATTTCTAACAATATTATCAGAGATATGAAATTGAGATGATATATATCTTTTTAAGATGGCATCTTATGTATTATATATAAATCACTATTATTATATTTTAAATATTAAATTAAGAGAAATAATTAAATTCTAAATTCACTTTAAATTTTTAAATCTATACTGAAAAATAAAATATTTGTAATAAATTATATAAATTCTTAAGTTCTATAATGTCACCTATATAACTCAATCAAAATAATGAATTTCCAAAATCAAAAATAAAATTAATTAAATATAATTACTTTAATAATTAAGATTTATAGTCTAATAATTCACTCTTATAATTAAAATAATAAATAACAATAATAGAAAAAAACTTAATTGTTGTTTTATCCTATTAAATATCATATATTTTTTCAGGTGATTAATTTTAAATGATTAGACATTTAAAAATAAAAAATTTTAGAAGCTTAGAAAATTTTGAAATTGATTTTCAAAAACAATTTCATGCAATCATTGGAAAGAATAATTCTGGAAAAAGTAATCTGATAGAAGCAATCAACTTCATTTCTAAATTAGCTAAAAGACTAGAATTATTTAATATTATAGATAGTATGGGAGGTTTCAATCAAATCTTATATTTTGGTGCAGATGAAAAAAGAATAAGTTTTGAAGTTGAAATTGAAAGTAAAAATGATATCTTTCTTTATGAATTTGAGTTCTCAGATAAAACTATATTAAGAGAAAGGTTATTATTAAATAATAATCCTCAGTTAGAAATTATCAATAAAGAAAAAGGAAAAGTTTTTGATTATATTGAAAATACATTTAAAGAATTCTCTTTTTATCCAAATAACCTTGCAATAAACCAATTATGGGATAAAGAAAGATATAAATCCATAAGAAAATTCTCTAAAATTTTAAACAAATTTAAAATTTATAAGTTTATTCCCCCTATGATGAGAGAAACAACTCAAGCAAGAAAAGAGTTTGATGCAGAAATGTATGGACAAAAAATAGTTCAAGTATTACATTCAATTCTTTCTACGGATTATAGAACATATCAAGAAATAGTGGAGATAATGAAAACAATATTTGATGAGATCGATGAGATTCATTCTACTATTGATGAAAGAGGATTAACTAATATAGAAATCTTAGAAAAAGGATTTGAAAAGCCTTTTAATATAAATCAGATTTCAGATGGGATATTAAAATTTTTAGGTATATTATCAGTTATTAAATTAGAAAAAAAATATTCTTTATTCTGTTTTGAAGAACCAGAATTATACTTACATCCATATTTACTTGATAAATTAATAGATTTACTAAAAGAATTAAATACTCAAGTATTAATCACGACTCACTCCCCTCAAATATTAGATATCTTAGATCCAAATGATTTAATAATTATAATTAAAAGAAAAGGGCATTCATTTTGTCAAAAGCTTCCAACAAAGCCAGAAATCCTTAAAAAATTGAAAGATGATGGATTTTTATTAGGTGAACTGTGGACTATGGGTGAATTTGATAATGCCTAAAAAGATAAGAATTTTATGTGAAGGTATTAGTGATCAAGATTCATTAAAAGAAATATTTAAAAAAGAATCTATAAAACAGAAAATTGTGCAATTAAAATCAAGAGAACGTTTATTGAAGAAAGTAAATCAATACATAGATACCTATAAAGAACTTGTTGATAAATTTATTATAATAGTTGATTCTCATTGTACTGATCCTTTAAAAACATATCAAAAAGTATATGATAATATATTAGATCAAAATAGGGATAAAATAGAAATTCATATTATTAAACATGCACTTGAAAATTGGTTTTTATCAGAAGAAAACGCAATAAAAGAAAGATTTAAAATTAAATTTAAAAGTATTCCTAATGTAGATGAAATTTGCAGACCAGATGAAACTTTAAAGGAATTAATAAGAAAATCTGGTAGGTTAAGATATCAAAAATCAATTCATGCTAAAGCTATTTCTGAACTATTAGATACTGAAGAGCTAAAAAGGAAAAGCAAGAATTTTGATAAATTTATTAAATTAGTTATCAATTCCCAAATAGATGATTAAGATTAAAATATATTAGATAAATACTACAAATCTCATTTGGATTTGAATTTCTCTTACATTTAGAACAATATTCTTTAAATATAGGGAGGACCATCATATTATTATCTAAGATAATAATACCATTTTCTTCTCTAGTTATACGAAATCGTCAAATATTCTATTTTTTAATGTAATCAAATATATCTTTTCTAACAATATTTCTTAATTCCTTCCTATTAGGATTATAATTTAGATAATTTATGATCTCTATATGATCATTAATTTCAATAGCACCATATCTTATAAGAGAAAGAGGTAATTTTGATACCTCTCGAGATGGTTCAATGGGTTTTAAGGCAAAAATAATTTTGTTTTGTGACTTTGCAAAATTTACTTCATGTTTTGTTCCACTTTTTAGATTTCCTTCTATTATTAGAGATGCATCAGATAATGCACTGATAATCCTATTTCTATTAACTAAATTATATGGAGTACTTTTTTGGTTGATATCAAACTCTGAAATTATGGCTCCTCCTTTGTTAATAATATCATTAGCAAGATTTTTATGTTCCACTGGATATATATTATCTATACCTGATCCTAAAACTGCAATTGTCTTTCCACCTCCTTCAAGAGCACCAATATGAGATTCAATATCTATTCCACTTGCTAATCCACTTACAATTGTATAACCGTTCTTAGCTAATCCTTTTGAGATCTTTCTTGCTTTAAGATGACCATAAAATGAAGGATCACGAGTTCCAACAATAGACACACTTTTTTTTAATTTATTAAAGTATATATCTCCTTTAATATATAAACCAATAGGAGGATTCTCTATATCTCGTAATGATAATGGGTAATTTTTATTAAAATAAGAGATGTATCTAATACTTTTCTTTTTTAAAAGTTCATTAGTCTTTTTTACCTTTTTGATAATATTATCTCGATTTTTTAGAAATTCATTAATATTGGAGAGCAGCTTTTCATCTTTAAACAATCCTTTAAAATCATCAAATGGAGCATTATATGCTATTTGGAAATTTCCAAATTTCTTATAGATTTTTTCTAATTTTTTAACTCCTATACCTTTAATATAATGAAAAAAGATAAGATATAAGTCAGATACACTTAAATTCATCTTAATTAATCTAATTTAATAATCAATGTTAAATTATTATATTTTTATATCCAGATTATTATAAAAAATAAGAGTCTTTTAAATTACTGTGGAATATTTTCTGAACAAAAATGAATTCTTTTATCATTCTATTCAAGAATTTTCTGACAAAATATACAATTTATAAATCTTTAAAA
>CAZBEU010000110.1:0-1645 GCA_964491005.1 uncultured archaeon
GTTGGTTCAAGTAGTAACAATCAAATTAATCTACCTTTAGAATCTTCAGGTATATATAATTTCAATATCAATTGGGGAGATGGAAGTTATAATACTATTACAAGTTGGAATCAACCCGAAGCAAATCACACATATGCATCAATGGGTTCTTATACAATTAAAATTAATGGTACGTTAATTGGATGGAGATTTAATAACGAGGGAGATAAAAGAAAATTACTTGAAATTCAGCAATGGGGTATCTTAAGGCTAGGAAATTCTGGAGATTATTTCTGGGGTTGTGATAATCTAAATCTCACGGCTACAGATACTTTAAATTTAACCGGTACAACTACTCTTTACCAAGCGTTTACTGATTGTGTTAATTTAGGCGATACTGGATATATGAATAATTGGGATGTTTCTAAGGTTACTAATATGTGGGGAATGTTCTATTATGCTGATACATTCAATCAAAATATTGAAGATTGGGATGTTTCTAAAGTGACAGATATGGGCTTTATGTTCTTTGATGCTTATAATTTTAATCAAAATATTAGTAATTGGAATGTTTCAAATGTTATTTCTATGTTTTGCATGTTTACTGGTGCTTCTTCTTTTAATCAATCTATTGGGAATTGGAATGTTTCTAATGTTATAAATATGGGTAGTATGTTTTCTCATACATCTTTCAACAAAGATATTAGTAATTGGGATGTGTCTAGTGTTACAAATATGGCTGCAATGTTTTATTATACATCTTTTAACAATGATATTAGTAATTGGGATGTTTCTAATGTTTTAGATATGAATAGTATGTTTGCTATTTCTTCTTTCAATCAAGATATTAGGAGTTGGAATGTTTCTAGTGTATTAATGATGGATCATATGTTCCATAATGCTTCTGTCTTCAACCAGAATATAGGTGAATGGGATGTTTCTAAAGTTACAAGTATGTTTGGTATGTTTGAATATGCTTCCTTATTTGATCAAGATCTTGGAAATTGGAATATATCTAGCGTTATAACTATGAATGAAATGTTCTTGGGAGTAACTTTATCAACACCAAATTATGATAGTTTGTTGATTGAATGGGAAAAATTAACATTACAGCCTAATGTGCACTTTAATGCCGGAGATTCCCAATATAGTGCTGGCCCAGGAACTACTGCCAGAGCCAACATTATAAGTACTTATGGCTGGACAATAACAGATGGTGGACAAGTACCACCTTAAAATCTTTTTTTTTATCAGTAATTCATTATAATAAACCCCCAAATAAAAATTATATTCTTTATCTTTTAAAGCTCTTTTGAACATTAATATTCATTGAATAATTGTTTTTAAATTCGTTAGAAAAATACTTCAAAAATTAGACCTCAAATCTTTAAATAGATTTTGTTTTTTTTTTCACAATGGACTATACTTATTCTTGAATAAATCAAATTTTAAATCAAGAATAAATCAAAAAAAAGTGATTAATATAAATAGAAATTCAAAATTTTTGTCTTTAATAGTGTTATTGATCCTCGTAATAGGGGCAATCGCCGGATGGGTCTATAGTATAAATAGTTCAAATAATAATAATAAAACCTCTCCAACACTACAAATTCAAAGTCCTCAAAATACTATTTATCATAGTGCTATGCAATTATTGAATATTTCT
>CAZBEU010000111.1:0-2558 GCA_964491005.1 uncultured archaeon
AATTTATTCGTGTTGTAAAGTATCAAAGTCAAAAGAACATTTTCAGATTTGAATCTAATCCAAAGGATGATATTTTATATATAATCCTAAAAAATGAGAAAATAATGTCTATTATTAATCTATTAAAAAATAAAGGTACACCCTTTAGACCAACAGTTTTATCAGAATTATTATCAGTTCACTATTCTACACTAAAAAAATATCTAAATCAATTAGTAGAATTGAATTTAATAAAGAAGGTTAATGGGTAAAAAAAAAAAAGATATAAATTTTACAGAGATCCTTTTTAGGATATATAAAATGATTAAGGAGGAAAATATAGTATAAATCAATATTAATAATTTCACTTTTAGTCCAAGGCTCTTTAAATTCTATTAAATTTATTGCTAATATAGTTATATCTAATAAATTTTAATGATCTAAATTAAGTGAATTGTATTGATTCCAATTGAAAAAGAAATAAGAAATAAAATCGATACAATAATAAGATTAAAAAAAAAAACAAAAATGCAACAAATAATTAAAGAAATATGTAATGACGAAGGAATAATAAAAAATATAAATCAAAATGAAATAGAACATTTATTTAAAAAAATGATTAAGGAAAATATATTTAATGTGGCACCAATATTAAGAAATTATGAGATTATCGATTCATCTCTAAGATTAAAGATATTAAAATATTTAGAAAAGAATCCTGGCAAAACAATTGAAGAATTAACTAATTATTTTAAAATAAAAAAAAGCAAAATTATCTGGCATCTTACCATTTTAAAGAAATATCAATATTTAAAAATATTAGATACGAATAATAAAATTCTATACTATATCTGTAAAAAAGACTAAAAAGAGGTTAAATTAAAATGAACATAATTCCAAATAGAAAAAATAAGAATAAAGAATATACGATTCTTATAATAATTCTCTTTTTATTATCATATACATCTTGTATGATTCCAAATAATGATATACAAAGAGAACAATGGGATTATAGTAATTTAACCTCCTCAATAATACTTGGAACTCCAATATTTATAAATGGTACAGCAACAGGAATAGGAGCTCAAAATTGGACATGGGCAAAAACTCAATCGTGGTGTTCTGGAGAAGGTACAGTTGGTAATCCATATAAAATCTTAGATGTTATAATAGATGGAGATAGTTTAGGTAGTTGTATAACAATTGTAAACTCTAATGCTTATTTGACTATTGAAAATTGTAGTGTTTCTTTATCAGGTTCTATTGAAGGAAACGCGGGTGTGAACATAAATAATAGCAGTAATATATTGATTAAGAATTCAACAATGAATAAAAACGGTTATTATGGATTATATATTAAGACTTGTGTAAATATAACTATAGAGAGTAATAATATAAAAAATAATGAATATCACGGTGTTTATTTAGAGGAAAGTCGAGATATATCTTTAAAATATAATAATATAACTAATAATGGGGATTTTCTTGATTTTAATACTGATGATGGCGATAGTATCCATTCGGTATATTGTAATAATACTAATATAGATAAAAATGATTTAAGCTTCAATGCAGATGATGGAGTTGAATTAATATCTTGTCTTAATACTAGTATTTTCAATAATAAAATAATTAATAATTATACAATACGTACTATTTATTCATCACATATCGATGGAATTTGCTTATTTAAACCAAGTAATTATACGAATATCAGAAATAATGAAATCTATGATGTTAAAAGAGGACTAGTATTAGAAGGGACAGATATGGAAATAGAAAATAATAATATAAGTTGGGTGAATGATAATGGTATTTCTGTTTCCAATGGTTTCAATATTACAATTAAAAATAATTATTTATATAATATCACAGATAGGGGAATTAGAGTTTCTAGTGGTAATAAATGTTTTATTGAAGAAAATACCGTAGTAGGAGTTGAACAATATGGAATTGAAATCTCTTCTGATAATAGTACAATTTTTAATAATATTGTATCTTATTGCGGATGGGGAATTGTACTAAATGCCAAATCAAAATTCTGCAATATTTCTAACAATAATATAATGAATAATGGTTATGGGATTTATTTCTATACATATGGTCAAAATTATATTATAGAGAATAATAACATGACCAATTGTGGGATTTTAATAAGAAAAACCATTGATTTAGTCCTTCTCACTTCATTTAATATTGATATATCAAATAGAGTTAATGAGAAAGCGATTTATTATTATTATAATACAACAAATCTAAGTTTTTCTGATTTCGATATAAACGGTGCGCCTGGGCAAATTATTTTAGTCAATTGTAATAATACAATTATTACCGATCTAGAGATCTCTAATAGTTCAGATGCTATTTCAATATTTTACTGCAATAATATAACAATAATGAATTGTAACTTAAGCCATAATTACAAAAATGCGATTTTTAGATTTGGAGTTTCATCAGAATATAAATGCAGAATTATCAATAATACAATCTCTTTCAATTCCCAAGATGGAATCATTTCATGGACATCTGGTAATTCTACATTAATAGAAAGAAACTTTATAGAAAGTAATAAAGGAGAA
>CAZBEU010000112.1:0-2077 GCA_964491005.1 uncultured archaeon
AAAATTCTTCCTTTATCATTATATATTTTTCTATTGATAAGCCAATTTCCGCTAATCTTTCATCTCTTTTACATTCATATCCAAATGATAGATTATGGCCTGGTTTACAACAGAATGTTAGCGCTCTATAATCTCCTCCCATACAAATAGGGATAGGTGCATCTTTTCCCCATCCTAGGATATCCCTTACTTTTTTATTTATAATCATTTTTTGAAAGTTTAAGATTTTTTTAGGTATTTTATTCTATAATTGATATTATTTAAAGAGGAAAAAATAGGACCCGGAGCGGGAATTGAACCCGCGTTTCCTCAGCGTAAGAATATTCTTAAACTTCTAAGGATTCACAGTCCCCAATACTAACCATTATACAAATTACAGTAGAACTGGAATTTTCTATACAATCCGGGTCATAAATAATAATAATATAATCTAATTTATATTTCTAAAAAAATTTTAGCTTTTAATAAGTAATTTGATCAATGATATTGTGATTTTTGTTTTACCATAATTTAAAAAGTTATAGATAAGAATTTTAGAGATTTTAGAATGTATTTAGGCTCTTGAACAACCTAAAATTAAGGATAATAAGTCTGGAATATTTGTCTTATTCTATATACTAAACAATATGTTTTTAAGTTAATTATATTAAATATTATTAAGTTAAACTAATAAATTTTTAATTTTTAATTTGATTTAATCCTAATTAGAATATAGAAGATCTTAGAAATTTGATTAATATGTCTGAAAAGAACAATCTAGAGGATATCCCTGAAAGTTATCAAAGATATCTGGATGAGATATATACAATCGCAAGTAAAAAAAGAGGTGGTTGGGTGACAAATAAAGAAATTGCTTTAAGTTTAGGTGTTGAGCCCGCAAGTGTTTCTGGTATGTTAGAAAAATTAAAAGAAAATAATTTAATTAATTGGGAGCCAAGAAAAGCAATCCGTCTTTCAAAAAAAGGAAAAGAAATTGCTATGCAACTCAATGAAAATCATCAACTATTGCTACTCTTTTTTAAAAAAGTCTTAAAATTAAAAGATAATCTTACGATTGATGCTTTAGCTTGCCAAATTGAACATCATATTTCACAAGATGTTAAAGAATCATTAAAGATATTTTTGGATAAATATTTAAATCAAAATTAATTAATTGAATAAATTTTTAAAAAGAAACCATTATAATTCTGAGAAAACCATGTCAGATAATTTAGATAAAAAATTAATATTAATCGAGACATATTTTAAAGATTTTTCAACTTTTATTGAATTAAAAAATTTTAGAGATTTTCTATTATTCACTCTTAACAGTCAAGCATCAGCGAATATACTTGCTCAATTAGGAATAGGTGGTTCTAAGGATATAATCAATATTCCATATAATCCTATTTCTGAAATTTATTATCAAAAAATTAGTTTGATTTCATCAGGCTCTCTAATCTTATATATAAAAAGCAAATCGTTATTTGATGAATTTATTATTAAAAAAGAAAATCCCCAATTTAAAGAATACTTAAGTTCAAATGAGATGGAATTGGCATTCAGAGGAAAAGAGAAATTTTTAATTCCTAAAGTATGTGATTGCTCTAATTTAGAAAAAGAAAATGAATCACTTATATTAAAAATTGATGACCTCTACTACGATCTAGAAAGTTTTATGGCAGTTGTAGAACCTAACATTTTATTTGTATTAGATTCTAAAAAACAATCTGATCCTGATTTACTTTTCGCTTTTAATTTAATGCCAGAAATGCCTGGAAGATCCGATAAAAATATTCTTAAAATAGATGTATATATTGATCCTGAACATAAAACTAAAGATATAAACTATATTAAAAAAGAAGAAGACTTTAATCTTATTTTCTTAAAGAATATAAAAGATATAAGTCATTCAGATATTTTCAAATCAGCCTTTTCATTAGTTCTGCATATTAAATCATTTGATCGTCCCTATTAGCTATAAATTTCTCTTGCTTTCTTTTTTATCAATTACAGCAAAAAAAAACACCCTCCTTTCGGGGGGGGTGATGAATTTTGCTTTTGTAAATTGTTAACCTCTCATCATTTAAAAACAAAA
>CAZBEU010000113.1:0-4604 GCA_964491005.1 uncultured archaeon
TAAATTAGTTCTAATGTATATACAATTATAAATACACTAATTATGTAATATCAAATATTTCTAAAAAAGAAGAAAATTGAGTTTCTATGTTAATTAAAGGAAATCCCTCGTATTTATCTTTTTTATTAGAGTCTGTGGAAATAAGACCAGATATAGCTTTTATATTTTCATTTAATTGTGGTTTTATCTCTTCTTCATCCTTAACGCAAAGTATTGTAGGAAAATTCGTATCTCTAAAGCTTTCAATAAATATTAGATCAATATCAAAGGGACTATCCTCTAGCCACTTAATTATATTTACAAAAGATAATTTATTTTTAAGAAAGATAGTAGTTTCATTATAAGAATTATTAGTAATTGCTAGTAACGCACCTGCTTCATTATATCGATAACTATCTTTTCCTTCTATATCAATTTTATGTTCATGTATAAACTTAATAACAGCACAATTCTTATTTAATTGCTTTTTCAATCTTCTAATAGCGATTTCAATAAAATGAGTCTTTCCAGAATTAGAATATCCAATTATACTAATGATATTTAACATCTAATCTACCTTATATTCTTTGTTTTTTTAACAATACAGATAATACCATAATTATTTTTTAAAATAAGATAAAAATAAAATGGGTTAATTTTCAAAAATGAATAGAATATTTAATAATACAATTTAATAATAAAAAATTACATATTTATATTATAACTAATTCTCACAATTATTTTCTTTTATAATGACTATAAAAAAAGAGATTTATGTATTTGATGCAAATTTTTTTATATGCATGATCTCTATCAATGCAAGAGATATTATTAGCCATCTTAAGAAGATAGCTTCAGATCTAAACTATGAGTTTTTCATTTCAAGTGTAGTTTTCGATGAAATTAAAGGTATTGACTCTTTTAAAGAAGATTTAAAAAATATACTTGAAATTCGCGAGGTTGCTCCCCCAAAAATAGATCAAGTAAAGAAAAAATTGGATAGGAAAAATATTAGATTTCCAGCTCAAGATAATGATCTTAGTCTTATTGCTTTATCTAATGAATTATTAGAGGAGTTAGGAATAGATGAAACTCATTTAGTTACCGATGATTTTAAATTAGCAAAAAATACATCTATGCTTTATCCAAGAAAAATTAATATTTTATCCCTTTCAAGTTTTTTATTAAAAATACATCGTAGCGCATCTAAATCTCAAATAAGAAATTATTTTAAGAATGTTTGGAAAAGAAGCTTAAATTATACTCTTGGATATATGATTGAAAGATCAAAAACATATCCAGCTGAAGATAAAATTACATGGTTAATCGAGAGAGCTGTTAGTGTTACCGAAGATTCTATTATATCCCAAGATTCATATTTAGAAGAACAGAAAATTAAGTTTGGTCATGGAGATTCAAAATATGAAGAAGATTTAAAAATAGCTGAACGATATATCGAAAATCAAAAATTAAGTCGAAGTGATGAAGAAAAAGTAGAAAAGATTATTTCATTTCTTGAGAATCTTAAAATATCAAGAGAATATCTTAAACAAAGTAGAGAAGCAATAGTGAAAAATGATTCAAAAAGTGCTGTGAAACATCTAAAAAAAGGAAATGGCTTTCTCGTATCATTATTGCAAATAGCTTTAGGTCAACTTACTCAATTAAGAGATTATGAAATTGTAGAGAAGCTAATATGCTCAGAGATATCTAAAATGGAATTTTTAAGAGCATTTTTATTGGTATCACTTGGTCATATCAATTCAGCTATTGATTCTTTAGAAAGAGCTGCTCTATTTTCGACAATTATATATAATTATCAAACTTGCTTAACTCTAAATTATGTTAAAGCTCTAATTCTTCTTTTTCATGGTCTTTATGATCAATCTATTTTAGCATATAATTTTACTGAAGAACTTGCTGATGTATATAAAGATGATAAATTAAAATTGAAATGTGCTATAGGTAAGGCAATAGCATTATATATTCAGGGACATAAGGAAGATAAAGATAGTGCAATGGCTATTATGAGTGAAATATCTGATATTAATATCGAGGAAAATATGGTAGATGCGATGATTGTTTTTAGCGAACTAGGAGATTATTTTCTAGCTTTAGGACATTCACAACTTGCAACAAATCTCTATAATGAAAGTTTAGAAATGGCAATTGACATAGGTCAAGATTGGAAAGCAGATATATTAGTAGAAAAACTAAAGAGATCATATATTGCTACAGTAATAAATGGATATAATTCAGAAGATATTATCAATAATATAAATTTTTTAATGGATAAAGCATATAATGTAAAAAATGTTGAAAAATATAATGATCAAATTAAAAAAATAGCAAGTTTTAATCAATTATTTTATGCACCCTTCCCTCATATAACAGGAGCAAAGAAAATTATCTCATATTCTAAAATACCTAAAGAATTAAAAAAAGATTTCTTAGAAGTTGTACATTTCATTAAAGAGGAAAACAATCAATTATTATTTATTATTTCCCATTACGAATTAGGATTATTAGCAGTAAGAGTAAAAACCGATCAAAATATAACTGGAATTGCAGAAAATTACAGTTTAAAAATAAAACCAACAGCCAAAGTTAAAATTCGAAATCCTGAAGAAAGTTTAAAAGAGATATATTTAATTCGAGCAATTATAGATATTCAAGGAAAAGATCAATGTGAGATAAATTACACTTTACCTGCTTTCTTTAAACAACTAAATTTATAAATAAATTCTATTAAAATGATTTTAAAACAAGAAAATAATTATTCCTTTCTTTCATCTTCTGCTCTTTGACTTACAAGACCTGAATGAACAGCACAACTAATACATAGAAATTTTCTTTCTTGTCCACTTATGATTATTGTACCAGAATCTTTAAGTTCTTTATGCATTCTACCATCGACTAAATTTGTTCTACGTCTTACTACTTTTGCTTTACTTCTTGCAACATGTCGTCCACATTTAGAACATTGAATCATTCTGTGTTTACCCTTACTAGAGCCTGTTTTTCCACTACTTTTTCTTTTTTTTGGCAATAATTTCACCTATAAAATTTTTCCTTTGATTTTTTAAATACTACAAATGTTAAAAATTTCTTCTTTTATCTAATTGATCAATATCTCTCAATATTAATCTTGAGAACTTTTGTATTTTTTGCTGTAAATTGATATTTATATTGTTTATTTTCTAATTACTTGTTTAATTTGTATTGTTTTTCTTCTTTAATTTTAAAAAGGTATGAATTATACGCTGCATAAGAGTAAATAGGAGAAGGAAAAAATAAATTACAATGAAAATAGTGAAAAACAGATGTGTATAATTCTCATTATTCCATGAATATATTTGAATAAACCATGCTTCTATGGATAAAGCAATTATAAATATTATGATTCTTTCAGGTCTTTCCATTAAACCTATTCCTTTCATATTTACATCTTCATTTTCTGCTCTCGCTCTTGTGTATGATATCATCAAGGTTATAAATAAAAGAATATAAGCTACAGAAAAGTCTATTAATTTTCCATAGGCTAATCCTAAGATTAATAATGCATCAGATAACCGATCCAAATTAGAATCCAAAAATGCTCCACTTGGATTATCTTTACCCAATTTCCGTGCAACAACACCATCAAAAATATCAAAAGCTCCAGCAAAAAAAATAAAAAATGGAGGTAACCATGAAAGAGATAGACCTTTAGAAAGAAATTCAAATCCAAGAAAAATACTTGCTACTAAAGCACATAAAAAACCCACAACTGAAAGAAGATTTGGAGATATATTATGTTTAACTAATAAATTAACAGGACCTTTGATAAAAATATTTAAAAAATTTCTATCTTTCTGAGCTTTTTCAGCGATTTTTTCCTTATTTACCAAATTATATTTTCTCTAAAATTAGTTTTTTTAGTAAAAGTAATAATCAATAAAATAAATGTTTCAAGTTAAATTTTATTATACGTATAACTGAAGATGCTAGATAAGAATTTTCACCAATATTGACACATGGGAGATTCAATTTAAGAAATGCTTCGGAATTTATTAGATCTTCACTTTGATTACCAATTACGAAAAAAAATTCTTTTGAAATAATACTATTTTTTATAGAACTACAGAAATCTTCACCATCTTCTTTTAAAACAAAGATCTGAAAATCTTTTTCTTCTTTTTTTTTAAGAAATTCCATCATTGATTTATTTTTTATTTTAAGATTTTTTAAAGGATTATTTAGCAGTTTTTCTTTATTATCTTTATTTAAAATCAGCTGAACAATATATTCAGAAAGCTTTAATTCATTTTTGGGAAAGGTAGAAAAATCTAATAATTTAGGATCGAATTTAATTGCTCCATAATTTTTAAAAAAGATATGAATTTTATAATTTTCATCAAATCCATCATCTTGGAGAATAGATGATAAGATACAACGTGCAATTACATCTAACCTACCAGAAGAACCAGGAATATCCTTTATAGTATACTTATCTAAATTAACACTTTCAGAGTTAATTAAAAAAGTTATTTTCAACTAGAATCAAAATATTGTTAATAAACTTAATTTAGATTATCATCGGATACTTTTAAGTTTTTTAAATAATAGTTTTTTTAATAAAAAAT
>CAZBEU010000114.1:0-7075 GCA_964491005.1 uncultured archaeon
GAATGGTTCTAATTTATTAATTAATAATATTGACGAATTAGCTAAGATTGATTTTCTTTGTGATGATATAGGAATAGATACTATCGAATTTGGTGCTACTATTGGTGTTGCTATGTATGCAGAAAAAATAAAATGGGGAGATAGTTCAGAAGTGATAAAAATACTTAAGACAATTAATGAAAATTCTTTAATAGGTGATCTATATGGCAATGGTGTTTATAATTTTGGAAAGAGTTTAAATATAAAACGAATACCTCACGTGAAAGGACAATCCCTCTCGGGATATGATCCCAGGATATTTAAAGCAATGGGTGTGACTTATGCTACATCACCAATGGGTGCAGATCACACAGCGGGAGCTGCTATTGCAGGACGAAATGCAAGAAAAGATTTTGATTATGGAGATCTAACCGAAGATAAGCATAAATTTCAATTATCATATGAATTACAATTATATACAACAGTTCTAGATTCGATGGGATGTTGTTATTTTATAGGTCCAAGTTTTGAAAATATGGAGATTATAGCTAAATGTTTAAATGCTATGTATGGAATTAATATTACTCGAGAAGATGTTATTAATATAGGAAAGAACACTCTAACTAAAGAATTAGAATATAATGAGAAAGCAGATATTAAAAAGGAGTATAATAACTTGCCCTCATTTTTTTACAGAGAAGAATTAAAGCCATTGAATCATAAAATTACATTTAATAAAAGAGATTTTTATGAATTTTGGAATTATCTCAAATTCTAAAAATTTCTTAAATCCATTTAAGAAGATGAGTTTTCTTCATTATTATTTCAATAATAATAATTATTAAGAATCCTAAACCGAGAAAAATAATAGAAATAAAATAGAATAACATTGCTAATTTACTAATAATAATTTTATTTTTGAAAATACCAGTTAAAACACAAAAACAAATTCCATTTATAATGGAAATCAATTTCTCTTTTCTATAAATTGAAAGAGAATAATTCCAACAAATTATATATAAATAATTAGATATTGTACTCAAAAAAAAGAGAAATGTAATATCTAATTGTTTTATATTATAGATACTTAATAAAAAAAAAAAAGTTGAGACAATAATACTCGTTGCTAAATATAATTCTTCATTTTTTTTCAAAAATTCTGCCTCGATCTTCGTAAGAATTATATAGATAAAAAAAGGGATAATTGTTGCTAAATATAAAAAATATATAAAAATATCAAACGTTATAGATTCCGAAGCAATTGAAATAATAATACCTAAAAATATTAACAGAAATCCAAAAATTCTTAAAATAATTTTAATTTTAGCTTTTACCTTTAACATAATTCTCTTTCTTTCTGTTTTTATACTCTTAATATCTATTTTATTTAAAATATAAAAGAAATAATATTTTTTTTTATAATCTTATTAATAAATATTGAAAAAAATTAAAATTATTCACAATCAAATCTTAATACAAAAGATTATCGTACTTGACATATACGAATTTTATAAAAATAGATTATTTTTTTTTCATTATTATATATATAATAAATATGAGATTAGGAACACATGTAAGTATTTCTGGAGGAAAATATAAAGCTCTAGAAAGAGGTAAAGAAATAGGATGTGAATCAATTCAAATATTTACAAGAAGTGCGCGATCATGGTCTGCTAAACCTTTAGAGCAAGAGGAAATTATTAAATTTAGAGAAATAAGAAAGCAAAATACTAATATTTGGCCATTGATGTCTCATAATAGTTATTTAATTAACTTAGCTACAGAAGATAAGGACAAATTAGAAAAATCATACAATGCCATGCTGGATGAACTTATCAAGGCAGATCAATTACATTTAGATTATGTAAACATCCATCCAGGAAGCAAAAATCCAGAAGAAAGTGATATAATAGCTTTAAAAAGAATAGCTTTTCAAATAAATTCATTATTAGGAGCTACTAATGAATCCAAAGTAATAATCTTATTAGAAACTACATCAGGGCAAGGAAATTATTTAGGAAATAAATTTGAGCATCTCATAAATATAATCGACTATATTGAAAATAAAAAAAGAATAGGTATTACTTTTGATACATGTCATTCTTACACAGCTGGATATGATTTTACTACTTTTGAGACATATAATGAAATGTGGGACACTTTCAAAGAATTAATTGGATTTAATTATTTAAAGGCATTTCATCTCAATGATTCTATTGGAGAATTTAACTCTAATATTGATCGACATACTCATATTGGAGAAGGAAAGATAGGATTAGAAGCATTTAAGAATTTGATTAACGATAATAGATTTAAAGATTTACCTGGAATATTAGAAACACCTAAGGGAAATGATTTTTCTGATGATATTAAAAATTTAAATACTTTAAAATCTCTTAAAAATCATTAAATTTCTTATTCTTTTTCATTATATTTTTCTGGATTGACACATCGTTTCCAAGCATCGACAGTTTCTCTTGGACCTAAACCTATTATTAAATCTCCTTCTTGAAATGTAAAATCAGGTTTAAAGCTATATATCCATAAATTCTCTCTTTTTAGAGCAATAATGTGGAAACCTCGTTTATATCTCTTATCTTGTAATTTCTTATAGGTTTTATCTTTAAAAAAAGAATCACTTGATAAAGTTTCTCTTACTACAATTTCAGATGTTTCAGCGATAGCTTCTTGGAGTATCTTATGAGGTTCAAATCCCTTAACTATACTTTCTGCTATATTTTGAGCTGCATCTGCGATTTGTTCACAAGAAAATACAATTCTTAGAATACCTGTCAAATCTTTTGGATTATCAATATATCCTGCTAGCTCTAGTAAATCTTTTTCAAAATTGATATTAAGACCATCTAGCAATTCTTCCATTTCTAATACATCTTCAGCAACTTCATAATTTTTGAAAAAAAGAGATGCTAATGCCAATTCTGTCATAGTTTCTGAAATATCTGTTATCTTGACATAATTCATTTTTATATTTTTAAACATTTCTTGAATTTCTGGATTTGACAAATCAAAAACAGAATCTTTTTTTTCTTTTCCTAAATTAAATGAAATAGGGTCATTATCATGACAAACAGATTTTAATTCCATTAATGGCTCTAATTCCCCTTTAACTATAAGGCGATCATTATTTGAAATAATATCATTATTTTCAAATGACCATTTATCTTTTCTTCTTATAGCTATTAGATCTACTCCATAATGAGAGCGAAAATGTATATTTTTTCTTTGATTATTTATAAAACTACAACCTTCATTTACTTTAATTTTAACAATAGGTTCTGGTACGAAATCCCACATTAATTGTGTAAAATCAGCTATATCACTATTTATAAAAATAACTCGTGCAATATCTGATAATGCATCTGAAATTTTATCGATTGAATATCCCATAACAACAATAGGCTCTAGTTCTTTTGCCTTTTCAAGACCACCGGCTTGAGTTTGGATAATTTGGAAATTTAACAAGAAAGTTAACTCATGTATTTTTTGCTCTATTTTATATACTTCGTTAGCTAATTCTTTACTACCAAATTTAATAGCACTATAAGCTAGATCAATCATAAGATCTATATTTTGCTTCATTTGCTTTAAAATTTCTTTTAAGGATATCGGTTGATATTTAAATTTCTTTTTAATTGGTGTCATATTGTTTTTTTCTCTAATATTTTACTATTTTTTAATTTTATATAAATATTATGATAAATAATATAATCAGAAATGGACTTAAAAAATCAATAAGAGATGTGATAAAAGGTATTAAAAAGTTATTTGGATCTTTTCCTTTTTTAAATAATAAAATTGAAATCATAAACATCACGAGAAAAATAATTACAAACATCACAATAACTGTTAAAATAATTATAATTACAACTTCAATTAAATTCATAAGTTTCAATTCCATATAATATGCTATTATATAACCTGCAGCAAGTAGGATGATTAGACTTAATATTATAGTTAAAAATAAACCTATGAAATCTTCAATTAATCTTTGAGTTTTTTTAATACGAGGAGGGATAGAACCAATTAATAATTGAGTTGTTAATCTTGAAATCATAATTGTTGATATATCTCCAATTAAAGAATTAATAGCAGGAAGTGTAAGAAGTATAAATGGAATTGTATTTAGAATTTCATCATTAGAAGATAGAAAAGTACCCGTAACTATTCCTATTAAAGAAGAGATGAATACGATTATAATAGATTCCTTAATTATTTTTAAGAAGTATTCCATTTTAAGGTACCCCCAAAATAATTAAAGTTAAATAAAAAAAAACAACGTTAAAAAAATCACCAATTGCTGTCATTATTGGGGGGAGCACATTATTTGGATTTAGTCCAAATTTAAATATAAGGGAATTTAACATTATAGAAATAACAATAACAAGCGATAAAGTAAATAACATTGATATTAATGGAATTAATATAAAAAATTCAAATGAAAAATATTCTAATTTAAAAAAAAAAAGATTAACGATAAAGGTAAATAATCCAATTAAACATGCAGTTACTATAGCTAAAAGATATGTAGACAATATATTTTCAGCTATATTTCTTTTATTAAAATCTCCAATGATTAAATCTTTAGCTGTTCTGGCTATAAAGGGGCTGCTTATATTTCCTCTAAGGGATAGAAGTGCAGGTATTAATAAGATAAGGATTGGAAAACATTGAAATTGTAATAAAAGAAGTGATAAGATTATTCCTGCTGCTAAAGACCCAATGATGGAAAGTGTTTCTGAAGGTAAAATTTCCTTAATAAGAGTAAATCTGGAATCTTCTCTTTCCATATACTAGCGCCTGTCATTTTCTCTGAATTAAAATAATAAATCTTATAAAAATTTTCTAATATATAAAGTTATAAATAATATTTAAAAATTATCTAAAGTGTAGTAAAAATAGTAAATCAAATTTTTTAAAAATTAATGTAAATTTAAAATAATCTTAATTAATTTTAAATTCATTAAAGAAATAAGATTATTCATTAAATTAATTAATTACAATAAGTATTTTATATACTATTTACCAATTTAAGATTATAGATTCTCAATCCAATTAATATCTATTTTATTTAGAGCATTTTCTGATTCCTTTTTTATTTTCCAATCTATATCTGTTAAAAGATGTGCTAAAGGTTTAATAGCTTTTTTATCACCAAGTTGACCAAGAGTTTTTATTGCAATAATTTTAATTTTAGAATCACTATCTTTTAATGATTCAATTAGTAAATCAATATTTTCCTTGTCTCCTAATCGTCCTATTGCTCTAATAGCCCATTTTCTAATATGATTATCTTTATCATGAATAGCTGATATTACAGAATTTAAAGTTTCTTTAGTTCCTATTTTCATTAATAAAATAACAGAACATCTTCTTAAACGCCAATTAGAATCATTTAATTTATCTTTTGCAAATGATATTATTTTAGGATCATGAATTTTCGCTAAAGTATTTGTAGCAGCTATTCTTACTCTATTATTTTTATCTTGCAGAAGTGGAATAAGTGCATCAATAATTATATTTTCTTCAACACTCTTTATATTTCCTAATATTTTTGAGACGGCCTTTCTAATTTGCCAATGAGGAGATTTTAACGCCTCCAATAATGTATTTTCAATTTGATCTTGAGAGATTTTAATTATAGAACTACTAGCCTTTTTCCTAATTTTTGAATTTTTACTATTTAAAGCTTTAATCAGATGATCTAACGATTCCTTATTATTTATTATCCCCATAAGGCTTATATATCCAGCTCTTATGTTTATATTCTTATGTTCTAAATATTGATATTGCGATTTTGTCATTTTTAAATTACTGAATAGATTACTTAATGCTTTTATTACTTTCTTTCTTATTTTGAGATCAGAAGTTTTTAATAGATTAGTCAGTGGCTTTATAGCAACCTTATTTCTAAGTTTTCCAAGTATCTGAATTGCTAAATATTTTACTTTTAGATTTTTATCATAAAGTAATTCAATTATTTTTTCAATTACATCAGAGGGGATTTCTTTTTTCATTAATGAATGAATTGTTTTCAGAGAATTTATTTTTACTATATCGTCTTTATTACTCAAAAATTGATATATTATTTCAATAGAAGCTTTTTGTTTTATTCTTCTTAAAATTAATGGAATAGATCTCTTAATATATATATTTTCATTATCTATATACGAATATATTAGATTAATTCCTTTATTTTTAATAATTTTTGATATTGAATCTATTATATTATACTTTATCTCATTATTTCCATATCTTAGAAGCTCTATTAAATATTTAAGAGCTTTTTCATCTCCAATTCTTCCTAATTGAGAAATAGATAATTTTTTAATCTCAATATTAGAATCCTTTAATGAATTAATTAATAATTCTATATCGGAGTCATGTGGATTAATTTCAATCGATTTTAAAATTTCCATTCTAACCTTCCAATCCTTTTCTTTTTTATAATGTTCCTCTAAAATTTTTTTTCCTTTTCGAGTATAGAATAAATTTAATAATTCAATTAGTTTAATCTTAACATTTGAATTCGTCTCTTTATTATATATATATCTTATTTCATTAAAATGTGAATTATCCTGAAATAAAATCAATTTCTCAATAAATTTTATATTACTTTCCCAAGAATTTGATGATTTTAAGAGAGAATATAGTTCTTCAATTGCTTCTGAAGGTTGCATTTCATCAAATTTCTTGAGAATTAGATCATCCATATACTTTAGTATTTAAGTTAAATTATATTAGTAAAAATAAATACAAAATCCAAATATTGTCTATAAATTTATAACTTTGTAATATAATTTTGTAGAATGAATTAGTTAAATATAAAAAAAAAAAGAAAATAAAAAAAACTAGATTCTTATTTTTGTAGCTCTCTTCCTAACATATAGTATAATTCCTAACAATGAAATAGCACTTACTCCAATAAAAACAATTAGTTCATAACCGGGAATTGCACCTTCTTCCATAGTTACTACTTTGTTTCCTCCATATTTAACTGATATCTTTTGCATCCATCCATTATCAGCATACGTCATAGAAACATCAAAAGCAGCTAAATTAAGGACATATGTAGCAT
>CAZBEU010000115.1:0-3419 GCA_964491005.1 uncultured archaeon
GCCTTGTTTGAAAAAGGATAGTCCCTCCTTAAAGTGGTTTTATATGTGTTATATTGATAAGTATTGGGGGATACCGTCCTTCAAGACTTCGGAGATAGTACTATGATTACTATTGTTGAGGTATGTTTTGAACTCAGTAATGAGCGAACAGCCTCATAACCTTAGGACTGGTCTTTTTAAAAGAAAAAGATTAATAATTAGAATAGAAATTGGTGATTGTTATAAAAATTACTGAATTTTTATAAATAATTTTAAGGTTTAAGAGCAACTTATGATGAATAAAAATAATAAATATAATTGATTATTATTATTTATCTATCATATTACATCTCTAATTAGATAATTTTTTTCTATATTATTAGGGCGAGTAGAAATGGAGGTAAGAAAAAGCGAAGATAGTTTGATTTTTTGTGGAATTACTCCTGGAATAGTAAAAATGAACCGGATATATAATGCGTTTTCTGTTTTTATGAAAACAAAACAGGAAGTGGACATTTCAGATAGATTTAATTTTATAATATTCCAGAATCAAGGTCCTAGTTACTTAGATCATTTTATATTTGACCCAAAATATATTATAGATTCTATAAAAGCCTCAGAAAAGAAAATCGTTAAATCGAATATCGCTGGAGGAATATTTGTAGCAATTACATTTATTATTGATGTATATAAGAAAATTTCTGATAAAGTATTTAGACTAATAATATTAACAGATGATGGGGCATATAAAATTCCTTCTCAATATATTACGATATTAGAAGATTTAATAGATAAAGTGAAAGATATGCCATTTATAATTGATATAGTAAGATTAAATTCCTATGATACTCAAGAAAAGGAAAAATTGATAAAATTAGTTAAACAAACAAAGGGCAAATTTTATGAAATAGATAATATAAAACAATTAAATTCAATCTTTTCCTCTTTAGCAAAAAAGAAATTAGTAACCGTACCAGGATATTTTGGTAAGGAAAATGCAAAAAGGATTTCTGAAAGAAATATCCCTTTTTATGTAAATTTAGCAGATGATTTTATTAATTATAAAGGCAATGCAGCTTGCGCTATATGTTTTCAAAAAGATAATGATGAGAAGATTAAATGCCCCTCTTGCGATATAATTATTCATAAAAGATGTGGAGCATTTTGGGCTGAAATGACAAGTATAGGTATTTCTTATGTTTTTAGATGTCATAATTGTTTTAATCTTATAAAATTGGATGAGCAATTTGTATATGATGTTCAAACAGGTAGAATTCATATGGATAAAATTCCTGAGGAATTCACTATCGGAGATATGCTCAATTATTTAACAGAATTAGAAAAAAAGAGAAAACCTAAAATGATTCAAGTCAATGATCCAATGGCAATAGAGGAAGAAACAGAAGAAAAAGAACAGATTAAGGATGAGACGAATAAAAAGGAAAAAATGATAATATGTTCTAATTGTGGCAATATAATCACTTCGAAAAACAAACAATGCCCTAAGTGTTTTTTTCCCTTATAATAATAGTTGAAAAAAGCTAGATTGAATAATTCGAGCTTATAATCTTTTTTACTGCTTCTTTAAAAATCACATATGCCATTTGATAATATCCTTCAACCGTAAAATGAATCCCATCAGGATTTGCATAATCTTTTTTTAAATCTCCATTCTTATCTGCCATACCAACATTTAGATCTGCATATGGGATATTATTTTCTATAAAATATTCTTTTAACTTTTGATTCAATTGACTTTTCTTTTTATTAAATCCTATCATGAAATTTTCACCTCGAATTGGAGGAATTATTGCTCCAATTGAAATTATACCATTATTTCTTGAAGTTATATGTAATTGTTTGATATTGTTAAATATTTTATCAACATCAGAATTCCATCCTAGATCATTTGATCCTCCTAAAATAATTGAATAACTGGGTTTAGGGATATAATAAATAAGATCAGTATCAATTCTTCGAAATAAATCATCAGTTAATTCTCCAGGAATGCCTTTATTAACAAATTCTATATTAATCTTAGAATTTTCATTGAATTTTAAAAATTCATTATTTAAATAATCTAAACAAAATTCTTTTAACCAATATTCATATTGAGATTGAGGATTTCCATATCCTTTAGTAATTCCGTCAATTGAAGGCGAATATCCAGGATACCCAGATGTTAAAGAATTACCTAAACAAAGAAAGATCATTTTTTATCTCTATTAAATAATTTATGTTTTAATTAATTCTATTATATCATTTGAATCTATGTCTAATAAGTTATTGATAATCAGATCTGCTTGGATAAGTTTAGATCTTTCATGTGTAGTTGTTAATGCAATACATTTCATTCCCGCCTTTTTCGCAGCTTCAATTCCTACTGGAGCATCTTCAATAACGACACAATTTTTTGGAGGAATTTGTAATGCTTTTGATATTAATAAAAAAATATCTGGAGCAGGTTTTCCTCTTTTTATATCTGCTGCTGTTTTTACGTTATCAAAAAATTCTTGTATATTCAAAGTCTTTAATAAAAGATATGTATTTTCAGGCGGACCACTGGTCGCTACGGCTAATTTAAACGACTTTTTTTTTAATTCATTAATTAATTTAATAACTCCTGGTGAGGCTTTTAAATTATCTCTAACCATTTCTCTATAGTAATTTTCTTTTAATTCAACCCATTCATCTATTTGTTTATCATTTATATTTTTTTCAACCAATTTTTTCAACGTTGGAGCACCTTGCATTCCAAAAGATTCTTTAAAATATTTTTCTGTGAAAGGAATGTTAATTTCATCAGCAAGTTTTTTCCAGCTTTGATAATGAATAGGACCAGAATTAATTAAAACACCATCAACATCAAAAATAACTAAATAATGTTTATACATATAATTCTATATCACATATATTAATTTAATAATCTTAAAGAAGTAAGAAAAAAAACTTTATTCTTAATTTAGGGATTTTAAATAAAGAATAATATCAATTTTTTAATTTTTTGGATTTATAATATAAAGAATAAAAGACTTTATCAAATATAGATCATTTTTTATTTTTAAATATATAGCCCAGTAGTCTAGTTTGGATCATTATAGGAATTAAATCTAACGAAAATAAATAGGGCGCCTGCTTGCGGTCATTATACATTAAGTAGATGGCAAACAGCAGGATATCGGGGGTTCAAATTTTTGGAAAATTATTCTTAAAAGAGAAAATCCCCTCTGGGCTATTTTTTTTCTTCTTTATTTGTATCTAATAGTTTGTCTATATTACTAGATTTTTAACAATTAAGGAAGGGAAGTATGTCCTGCTTTTCATAGGATAAAAGGGAAATGTTTTTATAGATCCTTAACTTATAACTCTTAATCTTCAAATTATTAAAATTTTAAAATGTTAGAATATGAATTTACATAAAAATCGACCCAATTTCAATA
>CAZBEU010000116.1:0-1561 GCA_964491005.1 uncultured archaeon
CCTTCCCCGGTTCTCATTTCCGCAATCTGGCCGCGATGTAAAACTATACCCCCGATAAGCTGAACATCATAATGCCTCTGTCCTAAGGCTCTTCTCGCCGCCTCCCTTACCAACGCAAACGCTTCCGGCAATATTTCTTCAAGAACAGCCTTGCTGTCATCCTGGAGTTCCGCTTTAGCGGGACGATAGGATCCCGATTCTTTAAAAGAGTCCATTTCAACACCCAGCTTTTTTCTAAACTCACCTGTCATCCCGCCTAAATCCTTATCATTCATTTTTCTAAATTTCTCTTCTAACCTATTAATCTCTGCCACTATTGGCTGCAATAATTTTAATACTTTTTCATTGGGATCACCTAAAATTTTAGTAATAATTCCCATAATATAATAAAACACGCTAAAAGCGTGATAATTATTTAAAACACATTTATTATATAATTAATTTAATAAAAATGCAATTTGCGCAGTTCTATGTTAGGATGAACGTTCATCGTTTATTTCTTCTACTTTATTTTCCCCTTCTCTTCTTGTCTATTCTTTTTTCTTTATATTTTCCAATAGCTTGAGCTAAATGATTTTTAACTTTATCAATGGCTTTGAATAAATCCTTTTCCGTTTTTTCCATTCTTAATTGAAATTGCTTTTCATCTCTTACTGGTTCTTGATGTTGATATTGTGAAGTATTTACATTATTTGATGTTTCTTGAGTATTTTTAAGATTAGATTGATACATTATAGGTATAGGTGATTCTATTTTTTCAACTATAGGTTTTTCTTTTCTTTCAAATTCTTTTGGCCATCCAACGAGAGAATGAACACGATTTTCAGCAGAAAAAAGTATTGAAGTCTTTTGTATTGGTCCACTTGTCGGTATAGGTTCTTGCATTGATAGAGGAAGTGTATCAGATTTTAAATGCATTGAGGCACTCTGTAAAATAGAATATGGATACATTGGATCATAAGTAATTTGAGAAAATATTTGCTTCAGATTTTGAATCTTTTCTTTAATTTGTTTAAGTTCAATTGGTGATAATAATTTTTGTAAAAATTCATCTGCTCCATAACTAATTTCTCGTATACCTGCTGTAGAATTTGTATATTTTTCATTTATATGTTTATTTAATTTATTCGAAACCAATATTTTATTATAGTGATCCCAATGAGTAGTTAGAATAAAATGTCCTTGATTTTCTACATCATAAGTGTCATAAGATTTAATATTATTCATTGTTTCCAATATGATATCTTTATTTGGAATGAAGACATTTCTCATGATAATCCCTTTGATCATTGTTCGTTGACCTTCACTTTTAAAAGAGAGATCAATTGGGATTTTAATTACATTTTCAGCAATTATAATATCTTTATCTTCTTGAAGTGTTATATTACTTGAGGTTGCCATGTGATCATAAACAAAATCAGATAATACTAAGCATGTTAATTGTTTATTATCAATTATATATTTTCCTTGCTGTAATTCTGTTCCATGTTTTAATCCAAATTTAGTATAGTAATTTCCTAATCCAAATATCATATGGATAGTTCCTTTTTCAGTTTGTATT
>CAZBEU010000117.1:0-1773 GCA_964491005.1 uncultured archaeon
TTTGATACTATTAACAATTTTGTTAAGGAATCCTTAATTAAAAACAATTTAACTTAGTATCTTATTAAATTCTGAGATCAACTTTTGTGGAAAATCTCCAATATATGAATCTGGATCTGATAATAATAAATAATAATATGGTTCAAAAAGGGTATTGACAGTTACACCTGATCCACTATTAATAATAAATACCCATATCGGGTGATTATTATGATTTGATTGTCTATATTTCCATACATAAGGTTCTATATCAGGAATATTCCCAATTTTCCTTAAAATTTGATCTATATCCTCTAATGAATATTTATTGTTTTTTGAAAAACAAATTATTGGACTTAGATCAAAGCTGGTACAAACAATACATTTAAGTCCATATTCTTCCCAATGATTTAAGAATTCCATAGCTCGTTTTCTTAATAAATCTTCCTTTTTTCTAATATTATCTCTCGCTTTTTTATCAATTAAAATATTAATTATGTCTGTTTGTTCAATATTTGGAATTTCATAGGATGAATCTAAGGGAAATTTCGAAGAAATAAATTCTTTATATATTAATTCAATTTTTTTTTTTATTTGATTATGAATCAAATATGATTCAGTTGTTATTGTTATTAAAACATCTCCTTTTGGTAATTCAATATCCTCATTTCTAATAGTCTTTATCTGTTCAGTAGATTTTGGTCGAAATTCTAAGATTTTAATATTTTGATTAATATTTCTGGCAAATTCAAATAAAGCGGAGATTAATCCAGCTTTCAGATCAAACATTAATTCTGGGGCATTATCTGATATATTTTCTCCTTGAATATTTGAAAAATCAAAAAATCTTAGAAAAACGCTTACATCATTTGGTAAAGGTTTTAATACTTTATTGTAATAAGGAAATCCAGTAGTTGATATTATACTTATTTCATAAATTGTCATTATTTTTTCTATTTGGAGAAATTATTTTTATACAACTATAATCATAATTAATAGGACTTTATCATAACATCTTAGATGTATTTTTGTAAAAAAAAATTATTCTTTTAGATACAATACATATTTGTACTTAAATATCTTTTTAGAAAAAGATGTTATAAAAAAAGAATTATAATGTATATAAATTCAAATTAGATTATCATTTTTGATGTAATAATAGCATTTAAATATTTATTTTTGAGTAGCTTTTATGATCTCAGCAAATGAATTTGCTTCTAAAGAAGCGCCTCCAACTAAACCACCATCTATATTTTCTTTTTCAAATAATTCAGATGCGTTGCTAGGTTTGACAGATCCTCCATATTGAATTCTTACATTTTCTGCTGTCTCCTTATCATAATTAGAACTTAAAAGTTCTCTTATATATTGATGAACTTCATTAGCTTGATCAGGAGTTGCCGTTTTTCCAGTACCAATTGCCCATATTGGTTCATATGCTATTACAACTTTATTTATATCTTCCTTTGATAATCCTTTAAATGTGCCTTCAAATTGACTCTTAATTATATCTTTAGTTTTTCCTTGTTCTCTCTCTTCTAAATGCTCTCCAATACAAACAATTGGCTTTAATTCTATTGATAAAGCTTTTTTTAATTTTTTATTTATTAGTTCATTATTCTCTTTAAAGATATCTCTCCTTTCGCTATGTCCAAGAATAACATATTCACACCCTATGTCTTTAAGAAATTTTGGAGATATTTCACCAGTGAAGGCTCCTTTTTCTTCAAAATACATATTTTGAGCGCCAATTTTTATATTTGTTCCTTTGACATACTCAACAACAGATAAAGC
>CAZBEU010000118.1:0-1568 GCA_964491005.1 uncultured archaeon
TAGATTTATTATGCTACCACAATCTTTCAACTATTAAAAATTATATGAATAAAAATATCCAATTTCTACATACGGAAGATTTTCGTAATTTTGTTGAGAAATCTTCAATGAATAATCCAAATTTCATATCCTTATTAAGAATTTATGATAAAGATTACTATAATTTTGCAGTAAATTTTTCTCAGATATTTCAAAAAAATCAAATAGTTAATTGTTTAGGACCCTCGTCTTATTATCGTCCTGATTTTAATTATTTTAGAAATAATATTATTCATAATTTTACACCTGAACCATCAACAAGATTGATTATTTTATTTCCTTGTTCAGCAAAAAAACCTTATTCAGAATCAAAATCACATCAAAAATTTCTAAAAATCTTAAGAAATCATCCAGAATGCCCTGAATTTCAAGAATTTATTCTAACATCTCCTTTAGGGGTAATTCCTAGACAATTAGAAGATATTTACCCTGCTAAATCATATGATATTCCAGTTACGGGTGATTGGGATGAGGATGAGATTAAAATAACATCTGAAATGCTGATAAGATTAATTAATAAATATGATAAAAATATTCCTATTATATGTCATTTAGAGGGGAAATATGTTGATATCGCTCAAAATGCTGAAAAAGCATTAGAAAACAAATTTATCTACACAAATATTAAAGAAAATACAACTTCAAATGAATCATTAGATCATCTAAATAACCTGATACATTCATTTAAAACTTCATATATTATAGATGAAGGCGTAGAAAAAGAAAGGTCTATATCGAAAATGTGGATAAGAAAATTTCGAAAAATTATTGATTATCAATTTGGAAGTGGTATTGGTGATTTATTGATTAATAAAGAAGTATACTACAGAAAAAATAGGTTAAAAACAAAGATTGAGATTATTCATTCGGATAACAAAGATATTATCGGAAAATACGAAATCTCCTCTGGGAAAATAGAACTAACTATAAAAGGAGCTAAAAAAATTGCTTTTGCGAATAACTTCTCAAAATATTTAATATTTGATGGCATTAAAATAAATGGAAATACTTTATTTAGACCAGGAGTATTAAAAATCAAACCAAATATACATCCTAATGATAATGTGTGCATTTTTGATAAAAGTAAAGAAAATATTATAGGAATGGGAAATATGATTGTGAGTTCTCAATATGTTAAAAATACTAATTTTGGGAGAGTAGTTGATTTATATGAAATCAAGAAATAATAAGAATTATAACATTTGCTTAAGTGAGGAGATTGCCAAATTAAGAAAGAAATCTCTTAATTATAAAAAAAAATATACTATAGATCAGTTAAATAAACCTGTAAGTTTTTGGATTAAAGAAGATAGACTCTTAGACGAGATTGGAAAAGAAATCACTATTATTCTTAGGACTAGGGGATGTTATTGGGCTCTAGAAAATTCAGGTTGTTCGATGTGTGGGTATGTTGAAGATGCTAATATCGACTATGTGGAACCTCAACAAATTATTAATCAATTTGATTATGCTTTAGACCAAAAAATCGATGAAATAAATAGTGATACAAATAATTACGCATTAAAAAT
>CAZBEU010000119.1:0-15640 GCA_964491005.1 uncultured archaeon
TTTTAATTTTTTTTTCTTCAAAAGTATCATAGAAAGAATTGGTAGATCTAACATGGATTATCCATTTTTCTATTAGTTCATTTGGATTTATATTTTTATATTTTCTTTGTTGTGAATTAAATACTGCTCGACCATCCCTCAAAATATAGATTAAATAACTAGATTGAGTACTATTTAAGTTCTTATAATTTAATTTTAACCAATCGACATTCTTTGTTGAATCAATAATATTTGGTTTGTGGGATAAATCTGAAAGTTGTTGATATATCCCTTTTTTATCAGATACATCAAAATTACTCCATATTGGACATGAACTCCCACACATTTTACAATATTTGTCTTCATGCTCTTCCTCAATATTTAGAAATTGAATTTTATTGATTTCCCCTCCATAAAAACAAGTTGAATGACTACCTAATATTAAACCCAATAAGGTAGAACCTGAATGAGGTGCTCCGCAAATAAAAATTACTTTATCATTTTCAGTCATAAGCTATATAATTGATTATTTTGTTAATTAATTAAGATCAAAATAAAAGCTCTTAAAATTAATAAATTCTACTTAATTAAGTACTATTATTTATTCCAAAATTAAAAATTATTTGTGAAAAAAATGGTTGTTTCTTTAAAAACTTTTAATTTAAAAACAAGCCCTTATTGTGATGTTATAAATATTACAAATCAAGTGCAAAAGGCTGTTAGAGATAGTAATATAAATGATGGTCTGGTAAATGTACATGTTGCTGGATCTACTGCCGCGATATCTACAACGGAATATGAACCGGGCCTGGTTAAAAAAGATATTGAAAATCTTTTAGAAAAACTTATTCCTTATGATAACAATTATGCGCATCATAATACGTGGGGGGATCATAATGGCGCAGGTCATTTAAGATCTACTATGTTAAAGACTTCTCAAACATTTCCAATTCATAATAAGAATATTATATTAGGAACATGGCAACAAATAATTCTTTTAGAACTTGATGAAAAATCCAGACATCGTGAAATTTATTGTACCATTATTGGTGAATGAATAATACAAGTTATTAATTTGTAATTATTTAAATAATATAAAAAATAAATATTGAATATTAAATCAATTGATTATCTAATAATGATGTGATTAAAATTAGTGATATTATAGTACCTCTTTCTATTTCTGGTTTAAAAGACCTAATTCCTGAAGATGATGATATTATATTCAGTACGTTGGCAACAAGTACAATAACTATAGGAAATCGAATATATAAATGGAATTCTCATCTTTTAGTAAGTACTAGTGGGGTAGCTGGTAGACTATTAAATTACATGCATCCAACAAGACCAATGGTAGATCTTTTTACACCATGGCATAATATAGTAGTAGGAGATGGTTCTGTTGATGTGTGGAATTCTGAGATTAATTCTAAAGTATATCATGTTGGAGTTTTCATAATCGATAAATTAAATAAAGATGAATCAAAAGAGCAATATTATAAAAGAAGATTAGATTTTTATGACAAATTTCATTCAATCCAAATTCAAAAAACTACTGAATTTCTCGAAAAAATAAAGAATGATCCAAATGTACAAAAAAGATTTATAAAAGCTTGTGAGTCGAGGTTAAAAACTTCGTATGAAAATGAACAATATATACGTAAATGGCGAGAAAAAAGAAGAATGAAAGAAGAAAAGAAAAGATTGAAAGCAGAAAAGAAAGCTCAAAAGAAAAAATAGAGAAATTTCTATTTAACTATTTTATTTTAATTTATTTCTTTTTCTTTTAGTGGTAATAGTACTAATCAATATAATTGAAAAAATTCAATCTTAAGCAATATACTGCTTATTTTGTCAAAATATTTTTTATATAGTTTAATGAAAATTTACTCGATTGATTTTGATTCTTTTTTCCTTATAAGACCTAGAAACTCATTTAATAATTCTGTATATGTTTCATGATATTTTTTTTCAACTATATATTTAAAACGGTCTTGAGTTTGTCCTCTAAATGAATCATTCATAGTTTTTAAGAAATTTTCTCGGCGTTCTATTTGAAATTTTAAATTTTCTATAAACTCATTTTTTTGATTTACCAACAATATTCACCTATTTTTATAGCATTTTTAAATAAATCAGATTAGATTTCTATAAAAAATATGAATATCATTGATATATTACATGAATATGACATCTATAGAAAGAGTTGAAGAATAAAATTAGATTAATTTTTCATAGTCATTAGAATTGTTACAAAATATTTAATTAAACTAGCTTTATTATATTAGTAATTTTTTCAAAAGTGCAATATACGATGTGATGTATAATATGGAAAATGTGATTAAAGTAATCATATCTGGATTAGATAATGCGGGAAAAACATCTATACTTACGGCATTAGATAAGAAATATGACTTCAGAGATGAGATTATGCAACTTAAACCAACAATTAAAGTCAAATACAGAAGAACTCGTTTTTTAAATATGCCTGCTGTATTTTGGGATATGGGTGGTCAAGAAAAATATCGAAATATCTATTTAAAAGATCCAGATGTATATTTCTCAGAAACAAGTCTTTTTATCTATGTTATAGATATTCAAGATAGTGAAAAATTAGAGGCTTCACTTAATTATTTCGAGATGGTTATGAAATATTTCATTGAAAATAACATTGATGTTCCTGTAATTATTACCTTCCATAAATATGATCCTGACATAAGATCTTATGAAGAAATTAATGAAGATATTGCTCATATTAGAGAAAATATAAAAGAGACATATTCGGATTTCAATATTTTGTTTCAGCAAACATCAATATACGATGTAATTTCCATTGTACAACTGGTATCCTATGGATTATCAGTATTTGATAAGAAATTTTTTGAATTATCTCTTCTAATTGAGAAATCTCTTAATGATTTTAATTGTACTTCGTTAATATTATTTGATCAAACTGGAATAATTATAAGTGAGTTTTATAATGAAGAAATTGAACCGGGTATGTATATCTATCTTCTTGAATCAATTAAAGAACATCTATTTCTTCTTAAAAGAATGGAAGAAGAAGAATATAAGCATGAACACGATTTTTTAAATATAGAGAAAGAATTTATTTCTTGTTTACACGGATTTGAAGTTAAGGGCAATCTGTTTTTTATATCAGCAATCCTGAAAGAAGAATATAAAGATGCATTTATGGAAAAATTCTCTGATTTTTTAAAAGAGCTACAAGATATTTTAAAACTATTAATAGAACAATGAAAAATCGAAAATTAAAAGAAAATTTGCAAAATAATTAGTCAACTTTAAGTATCTCACGAGCTTTGTCTATTTGTTTTTCTTTTTTTATTCTATGTTCTTTTATAAAAGAAATAACTTTTTCAACACATTCTCTTTTATGTTCTCCACATAATAATTCTCCTTTAATACATTGCTCAAATTCTTCAGCTAATTTTTTATCATCATCTTCAAAATGATACATTAGAATTTTGTATATCATACATTTTTGAGGTTCTCCCCCACGCTCTTGTTGTTCTTTTTTGTTTTTTCTTCCGCCTGTAAACGATGATTTAATTTTTTTTGCAATTGATTCAATTGGTTCATTAAATGTAAAATAACTATTTGGATTTCTTTTTGACATTTTTTCAGATCCATCTAAGCCTGCTAATAATTTATGGTAAGTTGCTCCTGGAAGAAAGAAATCAGTTTTATTAACATCATTATCTTCCTCACTATGTTTATAATAACGACGAGTAAGATCTCTAGTAAGTCGCATATGAGGATCCTGATCTATTCCAACAGGTACTACTACAGGTTGAGGTCCGTCAAGTATTTGAGGAAGTGTAATATCGCCACATTGAATAAGTGCTGCTAAATAGAGTCCAAAAGTTTTTTCACCATAGATCGCGTTTAGAGTATTTTGAGTTACTAACCTACTTACCTTAAAACATACATCCTTTACAATGGGTTCTTTAGATTGCCTCCAAATATATGCATTTTCTGGATTTAGACCTAAAGCTAAAATATCTGCTAAATTATCAACTGCAGTATTTTCTGCTTCTTCATACATAATTCCATTATCTTCCCATGATTCTATATCTGCAATACAATAATATGCTTTAGCTCCTAATTTTTGGAATTCTACAATTTCCAAAGCGGTCGTTAATGTTCCTAAATGAAAAGGTCCTGAAGGCTTTATTCCTGACATAACTGCCCAGGGTTTTTTATTTTCTATGGCCTTATAAATAAGATTAAGTTCTCTATGGCCAAAAATAACCTTTCTTCTTATAAATTTATGTTTTTTAAATCTTTCTAAAGTTATATCTGTAATTTTTTCAATTCCAAACTTCTTAATCAATCTTAAATAGTCCTCTTCTAAGATATTGGTAGAACTCCAAGGATCGATTTTAAAATCATTATTTTCCATCTTAATTCTATGTGTTATTTGTTGTTATTATAATTAACAAAATATAAACAAAATAATAAATTTTCATATAGTATGAAGCAATTCTCTTTAGATGATATTGAAAATTATATCAAATTACTCGATTTTTCTAAAATTGAAGGTGGATTAATACCCGTAATAACTCAAGATTCAGAAACCAATGAAATTCTTATTTTAGCTTTTGCAAATAAAGAAGCTGTAAGAAAAACAATGGAAACAGGTTATGTGCACTTTTTCTCACGTTCAAGAAATAAAATATGGAAAAAAGGAGAATCAAGTGGACATTTAGAAGAGGTTTTAGATATCATTACAGATTGTGATAAGGATAGCCTTCTCATTATTGTAAAACAAATTGGAGCAGCTTGCCATAAAGGGTATTATAGTTGTTTTTTCAACAAATTAGAAGATGGAGAATTCAAAGATATTGGTACTAAAATATTTAATCCAAAAGAAGTATATAAATGAACTATTGATAATTATGAAAAAATATGATTTTTCTAAAATTTCTCAAAATTATAAACAAAAGGCTATTGTTCAAAAAACTAATTCTGAAAGGTTAATAAAACTATTAAGAATAAAATCAGAATCAGATGTTTTAGATCTGGGATGTGGTCCTGGACATATTACCAAAGAAATTAGAGAATTAGTTAATGGAAAGGTTATAGGGATTGATCCTTCCATAGAAATGATAAAAGAAGCGAAAAAGAAATATAGTAGTTTTAATATTGATTTTCAAGTAAAATCTGCTAAAGATATCAAATTTAATTCTGAATTTGATATCATCTTTATAAGTTCGGCATTTCAATGGTTTAATCCTCCACATGTCCCAATTGAGAATTTCTATAGAGCTCTTAAAAAAGAAGGTAAAGTTGGAATACAAGCCCCAGCAACTAAAAATTATTGTCCCATGTTTATTAACGCTATTAATGAAGTAAAAAATAATGATAAAACTAAAGATATTTTTCTTCATTTTAAAAACCCATGGTTTTTTCTTGATACTGCAGAAGATTATTCAAAATTATTTCAGAAATGCGGTTTTAAAATTATTTTATCAGAAATAATAGAATTCAAAATGACGAAAACACCAGAAGAAATATATTCTATTTTTTCATCTGGAGCGATAATCGGATATCTTAATCAAGATTTTTATAAAATTAAACTTACTGCTAAATACATTAACGATTTTAAAGAAATTATTAAAAATTCTTTTAAGGATCAATGTTTAAAAAATGGTGCAGGTGATTTATTATTCAATCGAATTTTCCTTATAGCTCAGAAAGGATAAATTTTCAACATTTATTTTAAATTAATCATTTTTAAACTATTCATATATTTGTCTATAACTTTATTTTTTATATTTAAAAAACCATTTTTTATCAATATAAAATAATATAGAATTTTTTTACAATATTTTTTCTTTAAATAAATATGGCGTCTAAAAATGTGGAAAAATCTGAAAAAGATTGGAAGAAATCATTAACAAAGGAACAATATCATGTTTTAAGAGAAAAGGGAACAGAACCTCCTTTTAGAGGGAAATATTGGAATAACAAAGAAAAAGGAATTTATTACTGCGCAGGGTGTAGGGCTCCTTTATTTAATTCTGAAACAAAATTTGAATCAGGAACAGGATGGCCAAGCTTTTATGAATCTATTGATCCAAAAAACATAGAATCCAAGAAAGATATAAGTCATGGGATGATACGTACTGAAGTGTTATGTAGTAAATGTGGTGGACATTTAGGGCATATCTTTGAAGATGGACCAAAACCTACTGGTTTAAGATATTGTATTAATTCGATATCTTTAGATTTTAAATAATTGTGGTTTCGAAAAATGAAATGACAAATAAGCAAAAAATGAAATGACAAAAAAAATGATTTGACATTTTTTTTAAGTAAAAAAGAATCTCTTTCAGATAAATAATTATTGCTATAGACAGATATCACAATATCTAAAAAATTAATTCAATATTAAACCATCCTAAGTATTTATAATATTATAACATAATTTTTTTAAAAACCTATTATAAATTGATGAATTTAGTTACTTCTACTTGATTTTATATGTATTTTTTAAAAACTCACACTTTTACCCCTATCCAAAAAAGATTTATATCTATTACATTTATTATAATAAAAGACAAAAAATATCTTACATAATAAAGGAGGTAATATTTGTATGACTCAAGACATTAGATTTATGGTTAATCCTGAAAGACATTTCAATAAAAGTAAAAAGATTCAAGAATTAAGAGGTAAAAATTTTGATGAAATAGTAGAAATTTTCAAAGAGAGGATATATGGCTGGTACTTTATTATTGGAGAAACGATTTTGCAGCAACCTCAGCCACACCGCATACATAGTTCTTTTGGTTTAATGATTATCAATGTGGTTATAGTTGACTTACTTAGTCAATATGAATATAATTTATTTAAATCAAAAGGAAAATATTATGGTGATTTTTTAAAATCTCATATTTCAGAATTTAATAATAATTATCAAAATGACTATAAGATAAAGTATTATGATTCAATTCAAGAGATATACATTGAAGATAAAGCTAATACATGTTTTAAAGATTATGCTGAAGCATTTTGGATAGGATTTAGATGCGGAATAGTTCATAATGCAATGATCCTACCGTTTGGAAGAATTAATACCGAACCAAAAGATATAATTGATGAGAAAACCTGGAAAGATGATAATGGTGATGAAAGAGTAGATTTAGTAATACATCCAATAAATTTATATAATAGAATTAAGGACATTTTTGATGAATATATAACTAAATTAAAAAATGTTGGAAATTCAAATTTAATAGATAAATTTAAAGAAAAATTTGAACGAGATTTTGGATATCAGCTTCCTTAAAATTAATATGAACTAGGTTATTTAAATTGAAGAAAATAAAAAATAGTTATTTATCAAAGATCCTTAATAATGATAGAAATTTCTATTTAATACTTAATCAAAGAACAAAATACAAATAAACAATTTTGTATTATTTCTGGAAAATAAAAAAGAAATTTCTAAATCTGTCTTTATAAAGGTTTTTGGATTATTTCTGAAAAATTATGGATTATTTTGAAAAATAAGTTAACAAATTACTAATTTATTTATAAATGATTTTGGGTTATTTTTGAAAACTCACATCAAATTGTGTGATTTTTGTGGTTTCGAAAAATGAAATGAGTCAAGTAAATACAATTTCATTTATTTTATAATATTTTCGATAATCTTTTATTTCTCTTCATTTTCTAAACCAATTATCACTTTTAAACAAAGTTTAATTACCTCTATTGACAAAATATTAGTAGTAACAACAATAAATAAAACAAATTAAAAAAATAAAAATATTTAGGATTATGTCGTATCTAATTAATTGATTTCTACTTCCATATGACTTAATAAATAATCAATTTGCTCGGATTTCTTATTAACATTCAAGACAGTACTTAAGTGAAATATTTTATCGTTGCTAAATATTAACGTAATAGATCCTGCTCTCAGCGCAAAAAGTTCAAATACATCAAGAATCTCTTTATTAATTCTAAGACCTTTTATGGGATATCGGTTCGCACTAGAAAACAATCCTTTTTTATGATATACTTCATTTCGCTCCAATTTCCAATAATCAAAATTAGCGCCTATTATTGCCAATAAAAGGACAATCCCTAAAATTATCGTAATCCCTAAGTAAAAATTCTTGGTCATCTTAATGCTTGCTTCCGTGTCAATAAAGGACTGAAAGCCCGGTATACTAACATTTGGAATTATCATGAAGATTAACAGCAATATAAACACTATAATAACCAAGAGAATAATAAAAAATTTCGTAGAGGATACGTCAAATGCCATCACAAATAGGTTTAAAAACAGCATTATTAACCAGAAAAACCCTAACCAAAATAATTCTCCTTCAGCTATATATTCAATTATCCATAAGATAAATGATGTAATAAATAAAGGATAGAAGAATATTACTTTTGAATAATTTCTTAGAATCACTTTATCAATCCTCGCGAGAGTTTTTTTCTTAGCCACTTTTTCATTTCCTTTTTTATCTTCGCTCGTTAATTTCACCAATTTTTTATAGAAAATTATGTTGTAGTCTCTCAAGAATCAATTCTTATATTTAAAAAAATTTATTATAAGTTTTATAAAAAAAGAATTCTATTTATTTTTATTTCTTTTTGATTAAATTAAAAATTCATTAGATATTTCTAAATTTTTGAATATATTATTGAAATAATAAATAACGCTAATAGGAATGTATTTTCTTGTATATATGTAATATACTAGTTATAAAATAAAATAAAAAAAACTAAGAAGAATCCGTATCAATTACATCATCTTGTCCTGAAGCTCTTCTAAATTTTTCTGCTTGTTTCTCATCTTCCGTCTTTGCTTTAGATCCGTAATTTGTCCCATTGGTCGTGTCACCCATACCGCCTGGTGGTGCCCCGTATCCCGGTTGCTGATCGTACAAACGACTGGAGACTTGATGTAATTCCTTTTGTAAGGATTCCATGGCACTATTTATTCGTGGAATATTTTCACTTTCCATTGTAGCTTTTAAATCAGAGATCATTGCTAATATTTTGTCTTTTAGATCACCAATGACTCCTTCATTTTCTTTAATAAGTTTTTCTGTTTGATATATTAAGGCTTCAGCATGATTTTTAACTTCAGTTAATTCTTTAAATTTATTATCTTCTTCAGCATTCATATCAGCTTCACGAATCTTCTGATTGATCTCGTCTTCAGACATTTTGGTGGATGTGGTTATTGTAATGGATTGACTCCTACCTGTACCTAAATCTTTTGCAGTGACATTAAGAATTCCATTTTGATCTATGTCAAATTTAACTTCGATCTGTGGAACTCCTCTAGGAGAGGGGGGAATTCCGGTCAAATTAAATCTACCGAGCGTAATACCATCTTCAGCCCTTTTCCGTTCTCCTTGTAAGACATGAATCTCTACAGCAGATTGGTTGTCTGCAGCAGTACTAAATATCTCTTTCTTTTCAGTCGGAATAGTTGTATTCCGCTCAATTAATTTACTAAAGACTCCTCCTAATGTTTCAACACCTAGGGACAATGGAGTGACATCCAATAATAATAAATTCTTAACTTCTCCCGTTAAAACACCGCCTTGTATTGCAGCTCCAAAGGCAACACATTCCATTGGATCTATACTGCGTTCTGGTTTCTTCCCTAAGAATTGTTCAAACTTCTGTTCAACACTAGGCATTCTGGTAGGTCCACCAACTAATATAACTTTATCTACGACCCCTTTAGATAACCCCGCATCCTGTAATGCTTTCTGAATAGGTGCATCAAGTCTTTTAATTACAGGATCTATTAAATGTTCTAATTTAGCTCTTGTCAATGTCATAATCAAATGTTTTGGGCCTTCATTGGTAGCGGTAATATAAGGTAAATTTAAATCGGTACTGACGGACGTAGATAATTCAATCTTAGCTTTTTCTGCAGCTTCAAGTACTCTCTGAACTGCCATAGAATCCTTTCTTAAATCGATTCCTTGATCTTTTTTAAACTCATCAATTATATAATCAACCAATATTCCATCCATGTCAGTGCCTCCTAACTGAGTGTCACCCGCAGTTGAAATTACTTCAAATACATTATTGTCCATCTCCATGATCGTCACATCAAACGTACCTCCACCTAAATCTAATACCGCAATTTTCATTTGAAGACCTTCTTTATCTAGACCATAAGCGACAGCAGCGGCAGTGGGTTCATTGATTAAACGCTTTACTTTTAATCCTGCGATCCTTCCCGCATCCTTGGTCGCTTGTCTTTGGTTATCGTTAAAGTAGGCAGGAACCGTAATAATTGCTTCGGTGACTTCTTCACCTAAGTACGCAGATGCATCTTCCTTTATCTTTCTTAAAAGCATTGCGGAAATTTCTTGAGGGGTATAATCCTTACCATCAATAGTTAACTTATATGATGTTCCCATTTTCCTTTTAATCGCAGTAATTGTCCTGTCCGGATTAGAAATTGCTTGCCTTCTTGCAGGTTCTCCTATTAACCTCTGACCATCTTTCGTAAAAGCTATAACTGATGGAAAGGCTTTCCCACCTAATGTAAGCCCCTCCGCACTTGGAATAATTGTTGGTTTTCCTCCTATAAGTACAGCGGCTGCTGAGTTGGATGTTCCTAAATCAATTCCTATTATTTTTCCCATTTTTTTTCTCTTCCTTTTTGTTTTATTTTTAATTTCTCATTGAGGTTTTTTATATAAAATTGAATTTTTGGAAATTATGACCTTTGCAGGTCGTAATATTTTGTCATTAAAAAAATAACCTTTATCTAATTCTTCTATTATAGTATTTTCAGGGAGATTATTTTCAATACAATTCAAAATTCCATGTTTATAAGGATTAAAGATTTGTCCTTTGGATTTTTTTTTAATTATAAAAAATTGATTTAACATACTCTATTCTATTTTTGAATTAATCAGTAATTTTTAGAAAAAATATGAAAGATAATTATTCAAAATTATATTAAATTTAAATGATGTAAATATAAAATAATAACAATTGTATTATAATCTATAAAGATTTCTTTAAGTATATTTTCTAGCACTATGGATGTAAAGTGCCGATTTTTTCTCCATATTTATATAATATTAATGAGAAAATGCGGTTTTACCATTCTGTCAAGTAGATAAAAGTCATAGAGAATGATATATTTCATCACATTGACTTGCATACTGCTTTTTGCGAATTCATCTGTAAAGACTTGAAATTCATAATCTTTCTTATCTGCATATTTTTTTGTAAAAATGACTTCTTATCCGAAGATTAATTATAACTAATATTTTAGAAATATTATAAATCATAATTATTATATTTAAAAATATTAAATGAGTTTTGAATAGTGTTTTAGAAAAAAGTAATTTAGGAGATAAAAATATGAAAAAAAAAAGAAAAATCAAAAAAGTGAAAACTGATGAATGGAATGAGAGGATTAGTAATCGTGAAGAAAGGAAAACAAAAGAAGACGACAATGACTGGAATAAAAAAGAAGATGAGGAAAAAGACGAATACGAAAATGAATTCCATGAAGAATTATACGATAGATCATCTCGTAGTAATATTTGAGTATTACACAAAATAACAAGGAAGTATGAATAATTCCAAGTAAAAATATTCTCTCTTCGTTAAAGAATGAATTAGTTAGAAAATATAAGTTCGGAGAAATAAGTATCAATACTCTCTTTAATCATTTAATTGATTTTATTAAATAATATATCATCTAAACTATTAAGAAATGAGAATAATAAAATAGACTTCCTCAATAAAGAGGAAAAAAACAGATTAAAAAATATTTTTTGGAGCTAAGAGACCTTTTATTTCAAATTAAAGAAAAATTAAATAGCAATTTGAAGGAAGGATTGAATTTAGGAACAATTGATTTTTCATTAATTGAGTAGTTCATAACCAAAGGTTGGAAATATAAAAAAAAAAAATCTAATTAATAAATTTCTAACTTGAATATTATTTATTTTGTCATTCAAGAAACTAAATTAAAAGGAGATTTATAATTAGAAATTAAAAAATATAAAATTAATAGATTTATATAATAATTGTCAAATCATTTTTTTGTTGTTGCCAAATTTTCTACTTTAATGTCAAACCATTCCTTTATAAAGGATGTCATATCATTATCAATAAATTATCCACAAAAATATAGTCTTTAAGAGTTAATTTGTCATTTCATTTTTCAAAATCACAATAGTTATCAGTTTTTCTGAAAAAATAAAAAAATTGGATAAATTAATTGAGGATAAAACAAATAAATTTTTAGACAGAGAGCAAAAACTCGAAAAAGTTTATAAAGAGAGTATAAAGAGATTAGAATCTAAAAAGAAAAACACAATTTCAGAAGAATAAACAATACCATTATAGTTTTGGTTTCTTTTCAAAATATCTAATACTTTCTCTTTCTGCAATTTTTATAGAAAGCATTCTTTCCTTTTTTTAGAGAATTAATAATATATTTGAATAAAATATTCAAGAAGAAAGACAAAATCAATATAGATCTTATTTTTACAAAATTATTATTTTTTAGTCCCATTCTTCACTGAATAATCTCTGAACTTTCAGAAATAATTACTATTTTTTTTCAGGATTTCAATCGCATCAATATAGTTTTGTAGGGTGTCAGATACATTTTTCTTTTTATATAATTCACTCCCAGAATTATAAGGAGCCCATGCTTTTTCTAAATATTGAACCTTTTTAGTATCGGATTCATATTTCTTAATTCTATTAAAATTTTTTTCTTCTATTTTTTCTGGATCTTTATTAATAATAGCATACCAAACAATTGATATAATCCCATAAGTTATAGCTATTATCATAAAGACATATAAGCTTCAATCAATTTCATATTGAATATATAGATTACTTTGATCTGAAAATTGTATAATTAATGCAATAATTAATACAAGGATTCCTAAAAGTAATGCTATTATACCTAGTATTATTTTCCATAAATCTAATTTTTCTTCATTTTCACTAGGTCAATAATTTCACAAATAATTTATTGTAATTAACGAAAAGAAAAATCATTTTTCATGCTAATGGAAATATAATAATAAAACAGAATTTAAATATATCTAAAATGTAAAAGATAACTAGAAAAATAGCTGTAGAAAGATTACTTAAAAGTACCAGAGAAATTTTCAAAAAAAATTCTGTACCTATTGAAGTAAAATTAATCGAAGATGAGAGTCCTGATGAACATATGTTAGAAGCTATTGAAAAAGAAGGTTTTGATTTAGTTGTTTTAGGTTGTGAGGGATATCATTCAAAATTAAGAAGGATATTGTCAGATAAGATTCCTGACAAAGTATTAAATAAAGCTCCTGCAGATATTTTAATAGTTCGTTAATAGGAAATCTTACTTTTAATTTTATCCTCTTTTTCCTTTTTTTGAATAATATAATTGAGAATCTTTTTACATTGATTAAGTTCTTAAGAAGATAGATCTCTTCAATTCATATGATAAATAATAAAAAACATATTTTAAGTCTTTGAATATATCTCTTTCCATTTGAATAAATTATAACAATAAAGTATTTATTTGGATTTAGTAAAATTCAATTTAAGTTTATTGATGATGATGATGATTGTTATAAATAATAAATATCTAATATTTTATAATGAATTATAATGATTGACGAAACAAATCAAAAAGTTGCATATTTTTCAATGGAAGTTGCATTTTCAGAGGATTTTCCAATCTATTCAGGGGGTTTGGGTGTTTTATCGGGCGATAATCTTCGTTCTGCTGCAGATTTAGAACTTCCCGTAGTTGGAGTAACATTAACATACCATTCAGGTTATTTTTATCAACAAATTGCACCCGATGGAAGTCAGTTCGAAAAAGATATGGAATGGGATTTTGGGGCGGATTTTTTAAAACTTGATAAAAGGGTCGAACTCGCTCTACAAGATAAAGAAATTAAGGTTGAAGCTTGGAAATATAATATTCGAGGACGTACAGGACATATAGTCCCTGTTATTCTTCTTGATACTGAGTTACCTGAGAACGAACAATGGCAAAGAAATTTAACCCATGTATTGTATGATGCAGATAGATTCCAGAGAATTGTTCAAGAAATGATCCTTGGAATTTGTGGTTATAGAATGTTGGAACACTTAGGATATGATAATATTGAAACCTATCACTTAAATGAAGGACATGCGGCTTTTCTTATATTTGAATTACTTAAAAAGTATAAAAATATCGAAGAAGTGAAAAAACATTGTGTATTTACAACTCACACATCTGTTAAGGCTGGACTTGAAGAATTTAATTATGATTTAGTTAATGACGTATTTAGGAATAGATTACCAAATAACATTAAAGAATTAGGTGGAGCTAATAATCTTAATATGACGATACTCGCCTTAAATAATAGTAATTATGTCAATGCAGTTTCTAAAAAACATTTAGAAATTTCCAAGAAGATGTTTCCAAATTATAATATAGATTCAATAACGAATGGGATTCATATTGGCTCTTGGCTTTCAGACTCTATGAGAAACTTTCTGAATAATGAATTAGGACGTACGTGGCATCACGATGTTACTGTATTAGATAGAGCATTAGAATTAGATGATTATGAACTTTGGCGTGTTCATCTCAAAGCGAAACATGATCTCCTTAATTACGAGAGAAGTCATTCATGGGTTTTATTTAATGACAAATTATTAACAATTGGTTTTGCGAGAAGGATGGCCGAATATAAGCGACCTCTTCTTATTTTCTCGGATTTAGAGCAAATATCTAAGATCGCAAAAGATAAAGTACAATTCATATTTGCGGGTAAAGCTCATCCAGCGGATGTTCTATCAAAATCGTATATAAAAGAAATTAATGATTTTAGCGATTATTTATGGAATTCTTATAAAATTGGGTTAGTCTTTTTAGAAAATTACGATATTAAACTTGCCAAATTACTTGTGGGAGGCGTTGATTTATGGCTTAACAATCCAAGAAGATATAATGAAGCTAGCGGCACAAGTGGAATGAAAGCGGCTATTAATGGGGTATTAAATTTTTCTGTCTTAGATGGATGGTGGATTGAAGGATATTATTTATCGGAAAAAAAAGCTGGTTGGGCAATAGGGCCTGAACCTGATGATCCAAACTTAGAAAATTTTGATGACCAATCTGATGCTGAAGATTTATATCAGAAATTAGAAAATCAAATTATCCCCCTATTCCGAAATAATCATGAAGAATGGCGCCAAAGGATGAAATATGCTATTAAATTAGGGTCTTATTTTAATTCTAATCGAATGGTTGAAGAATATGCTAATAAAGCCTACAAGCTTGAGAGACAACCCCTCTGGAAATAATAAAAGAGAAGAATTTTATTTTTGATTATTGATTTTTAAACCATTTAAGAAGATTTAGGCCTTTTCTTAGAATTATATTTTTTAAGGGGTTCTTCTCTTCAACTTTGATTTCATTATACATAATTTTAAAATAAATTGATTATAATAAAGAGTGAAAATATTAAACAATTTTTAAAAAAAGTGAATCAAAATTGAAACCAGTTTCTTTATCTCACGGAGAAGAAAAAAAAGAAACAATTGATGAAATTAAGAATAATTTTGCGTGTAATGATAAAGGTCTTACAAGTTCAGAAGCAGAGAGACGTTT
>CAZBEU010000120.1:0-6738 GCA_964491005.1 uncultured archaeon
AACGGTTATTGGACTTCCAGAGGTACATGAACCAGAAGCTACTTGAGTACTACCTCGAGTTATTCTATAAGTTGTTGGATTATCGTCTGTAGCTGTCCATGAAATGGAGTTTCCAGTTGATCCCTCTTGATAATTAACATTAGCAGGAGAGTTAATACTTGGAGCTACTAAAGCTGTGACAGTAACAGTGACTGAATCAGAAGCAGTTAATCCATCACCATCAGTAACTGTACAGGTGTATGTATAAGTACCTGCTGAGAGTCCATCAACACTAACGGTTATTGGGCTCCCAGAGCTCCATGAACCAGAAGCTACTTGAGTACTACCTCGAGTTATTCTATAAGTTGTTGGATTATCGTCTGTAGCTGTCCATGAAATAGAGTTTCCAGTTGATCCTTGCTGATAATTAACATTAGTAGGAGAATTAATAACTGGTGCTACAGCAACCCCACCAACGGTTATTGAATTATCAATAGCATTTGGATTTCCAATATTATTGAGATCAGGATCAATCAATGTATTTACAACTAAATCAATAGCTGTTGTACCTGCATCAACTGCTTCCCATGTTATAGTTAACATATGAAATTGAGAACTACCTACGGCTCCTGTTGCTTCAAAACCAGAAATTCTCATGGTTCCTTCATCGTTATTTATATTTTTTGCTGCGATGAAGCCATCAGTACCAGCAACAACACCATCATTCCCTCCTTGTACAATTACTATGGAATTATCCCAATTTATATCAAAACCATAGGCGGCTACATCTTGACTACCACAATCTATTAGTACTTGCATGTCATAGGTTTCGCCAATTTCTAATTCAGGAACATCAGTTAACCATACATCACCGGCTGCTGCTGTTCTAAGTTGCCCTTGAGTAATAAAAATATTTCCTCCGATTGGTAAAATCATTAAAATTACTAACGATAGAGCAACTAAAATTGATCTATTATATTTTTTCATATAATCTACCTTTTTAGATTTTAAAAATTAAAACTAAGACTTAGTATCTAAACATCCTTAAGTCTTGTTTAAAAGTTTTTTAAATTTTTTGCTATTTTTTGGTTTTAAAATTCTTTTTAAAAGTCTTTCTTTGTTTTTGCTATTTTTTGTGTTTTTTTTTTAAAAGGTAACTAAGAAAGAAATTAAAAAAGATTTTTAATATATAAATTTGCTTGCATAATATTTAAATTCTTTTTTTTCATTTGAAAAATCAGAAGTTTTAATTACAATTTGAAATTGATTTATACTATTTTTTTTGTATCTTTATACATTATTTAAAAATCGATATAGAAAAAAAAAAAAAATTAACGATTTTAAGAAATCTAATTTAGATCTTATTTAAAAACTTATTAATTAAAACATTGCTTTACTTTTTTATTTTTTAGAGAATTATAATAAAGAATAATAAAAGAGAGTTAAATTATAATAATAATTCTATTAATTAGTTTTTCTCTAAAGAAAGAATCTTCACATATATAAAAGGTAAAAATATAAAAATATCAAATCAACTTAATATATATAAATTAAAATAAATTTTGATTAGAATTATGAGTAAAAATAATGAGAAAATTGTCTTTCAACCTAAAACCGAACATATATATAAAATAATCGTAATTGGAGATCCGGGAGTAGGAAAGACTAGCCTGCTTTTAAAATTTGCTTCAGACAAATTTAATAAAGAATATTTACCAACAGTCGGAGTTCAAATTGTAAAAGAGCAATTAGAGATAAATGATACTCTTGGTAATGATATTATTGTAAATTTAATGTTTTGGGATGTTGCAGGACAACCACAATTCTATATGTTACATAGACCATATTTTAATGGTGCTGATGGTATGATTCTTGTTTTTGACGTAACAAGAAGTAGTACATTTTCAAATATAAAGAATTGGTATAATACTGCAGTTAAATATGGTCTTAGCGGAATTCCACGTATACTAGTGGGTAACAAGATCGATTTGACTGAAGAAAGGAAAATTATTGTCCCTATGATGGAACATCTTTCAGAAGAACTAAATGCTACATTTTTTGAAACATCAGCAAAAACAGGAGAAAAGGTAAAATCAATCTTTAGAAAGATAGCAGAAATTGTGCTCCAATCAAAATTAAAACAACCATAAATCGTGTTTTTTTACCTTTTATTATATCTTATTTTTCCAAAATATTGATTTTTCTACTACTAAATCTTTTATTTCTGAAGAAATTTCTCTTTCTTTTTCAATATTTTTTATTATTTTAGAGATTTCATATAAAATTTTATGCCCTCCTGTATAATCGAAAATTTTTTCTTTTAATTCTTTGAGATCATTTATAATTATATCAGGATCTTTTATGATATTTATATTTTTTACCAAATTATCAATCATATTCGATATTCGAGATTTTTTATCAGTAGCTTCTATATCTCTTTTAACTATATTTTCATTCTCCTCAGAAGATTTTGATGTTTTGAGTATCAGTGATTTCAATAATTCTATTTCCTCATCAAGATTATCTTGATTATTAACTATTTTTTTTAATTGGGGGCTAAGGGCTTTAATATCTATTGTAGCATTTGTTAATTCTTGAATTTTATTTGTTAATACTTTTACATTAAATGATATACTACCTAATTTTGTAATAATATCCATTCCAAATTTTTCTAATATTGAGGAAAATTCATTAATTTTTTTTTTTAATTCCATTATCTCTTGTTCTTTATCTATTTTATCAATTGTCATAAAAGATCACTATTTTTCTGAAAGATGATTCAGATCATATTTAATTGATTTATTTTTGCTAAAAAGATAATTTTATTTGTATTTAATAAATAAGTAATATATAAAAATATAAATTCGAGTTATTAAAATCTAATCTAAAATTTTTCGATTAACAATTATATTATATATCAATTTTTAAGAAGAATTTCAGGAGAAATAAAGTGATTCAATATATCAATATTTTAACAAAAAATGGAAAATCACTTATATTTAGAAATTATGGTGAAACAGAAATTGATCGTGACTTGTTAGCTGGTTTTTTAAGTGCTTTCTCTGGTTTTATAAAGGAAATCAGTCAATCAGATATAAAGAGTACTTCTACTGAGGATTATAAGTACTACTATACTATAATAAAAAATATACTAATTGTGGTATGCACTGATCTTGAAGATGATGATTCATTAACCAATTCTAAAATAAATAATATTAAAACGAAATTTATGGAAAAATACAATACTATTTTAAAGGATGAAACCTGGAGAGGTAATCGCTCTATATTTATAGAATTTGAAGAAGAATTGGATAATATTATATTAGAATCGATAAAAGTAAGTATAATTGGATTTGGAGGCGTGGGTAAAACTTCTTTACTCCATTTAATATGTGGTAAAGAAATCGATTTAGAATATGTACCCACAGTAACAGCAGATATAGCATCTTATGATGGAGATGGATTAAAAACTAATCGAAACATAATCTTTTGGGATTTTGCTGGACAGACACAATTCAGATCCCTTTGGAGAACGTTATTAGAAGGAACAGATATTACTTTATTAGTTACAGATTCCACTTTTGAAAATTTAAATTCAACTAAAGAAATTATCCAAGATCTCTTAAATAGATATTTTAAAAATACTCTTATTTTAGGAATAGCCAATAAGCAAGATCTTCCAAATAGACTAAGCCCTGAATTTTGCCAAAAGATTCTCTCGGAAGGAGGAAATACTATTAAAACTTATGACATGATCGCAATAAATGAAAACTATAAAGAGAAAATTCATGCAATTTTGAATGATGCAATAGACTTAATACAAAAAAATAAAAAATAATACTCTAGTTGAAAATATCATTAGATAAAATTACTATAAAACAAATTCTATTATTCAATTTAAATTTATTAAGACAAATCATTGAATAATCAACTTTTTATATTTAAAAAACCTAAAATAAGAAAAATTTTATTTGTTTCTAGGTTATTTTTAAATATCTCAATACTATATGGTAAAAATATTGATAGATATAGATTTTGAAATTAACGATATTGAATCAGAAGTAATTGATGAAAGTGTAAAACTTTTAAGATTACCTGAATTAACGGAAGCGGAAAAAAGTATAATAGATCCGATTGTCGCACCTACTTCTGGATTAAGAATCCAAATTTGTGATATTGATAATACTGGATCTAAACCTAAATTTATACTTTCTCAAAGAAAATTGCTCTTATTTATTCGTGTTTTTAAAGCAATAAGCATAAAAGTAAAAGAAATGCATAATAAAAACAATATAAAAATATTGCTTACATCAGATGATAGACCAACTGCAGATATACTTTTAAAGTATTCATCACAGATATTTGCATTTGAAGGATATGAAATATATTTTCAAGAGGATTTACAAGGAAAATCAAGAATTTCATCTCCTTATGGTGCTGCTTCAGTTGCTCTTTATGATGAAATTGATGTAGTAATTGTTTTAACAGCAAGTCATAATGATTTATCATGGAATGGTATAAAATTTTATATTGACTATCCTATTCCTATTTCTGGTGATATATTCAAAAATATATCCACTATTGCTTTAAACTTAAAAGAAATAAAATTAAAAACAGATTTTGAACCAATTCTTATAGATGCTATCCAAAAAAATAATGATTATATTGTAGATATTTTATCAAAAATCATTGAAATTAAAAGTTTAAAAAATACGAATATAGTTATATGGCCTTATTTAGGAAAAGCTGAAGGATTAGTAAAATTATTTAAACAATTAGGAGCTAATGTATATTTAGTAGAAGATGATATTAACCCTCCTAATCCAATTAAGGAATTAGATGAAAATAAATTAAAGACAATAATGATTAAAGCTAATTCTAATATTGCCTTGCTACTTGATGCTGATCGAGATCGTATTGCTCTTTATATAAAAGAAAATGAAGATTATTTTTTTTACATTCCAAATGAGATATATTCTGCAATGCATAATATCTTAGCAAATGAGTTCAATAAAATGATTATTAATATTCGTACTATTCCTTCTGATCTTAGAGGAGATAATACAAGTTTTTTTAATATTCTCACTGGAGTTGGATATAAACATCTTGGAATTGTACTTTATTTTCTGATGGATATTGAAGTAGAAAAATCTAAAATTGATACAGCTATTCTCTATATGAAAGATGAGAAAGATTTTCTGGTGCAAATAAACAATCCATTTCCATTGAAGAATAAAATCATTGAACAAATGAAAAAAAATAATCTAGAAAAAGCCTCATTTATAGTCGTTATGTGGGAAGAATCTGGAGGTCATACAATTAATATTTTAAATGTATCCAAAAATAGTGATTCTAATAAATACATATTTCAATCAGATTTTCCTTTAATAGCTGATAAATATCCTGTTCCTGCTTTAATTTTAATTACAGAATTAATATGTAGGGGATATAAAATATATAAATCTATAGATTGGTCTATTAAAGGAATAAACCAAACAATTAATGCTACAGATGAAGAAAAGGTAAAAATAATGCAGAATTTTAAAATAAATGATGGAAAAACTATAGAAATTAATAATAAAAAATATAAAATAACAGCTCTAAAAGACAATAATAATAACATTGATATTTATGAATTAAAAAGTGATAATTCCACAAGTTATTTCAGACCCTCTGGAACAGGACCAGAGGTTAGATTTTATATCTTTGGTCATCGAGATACTCATCTAGCAGAAATTGAAGAAATAAAAAGTTATGTAAAAAAGAATTTTACATAATTTTTATTATAATTTTATCTTTATTTTCTCTCTATTCTATAAAATTAAAAAATCATCATTCATTTCATTTTGAACAATCCCTGGAATAATGATTTTATCCTTTTCTAATCTTAGTATACCTTTCTCTTGTAAAGATATAATTATTTTTAGAGTAAGATTTTTATCCCATTTTAAAATATCTTTAATTTTATCTTTATTTAAAGGCGGTTTATTTACTAATTTACTAATAAATGTCTTTTCTTTTGAATTTAGTTTTAATTCTTTAAACATATAAAAATTAATGTTATTTATTGTTACAGAATTTTGTATCAGTTTTAATTTAAGTAAGTGAGCAATTTCATTTTTAATTTTTTTTTCATTTATATTTTCAGTATTTTTAATAATAAAATCACGTATCTTTTCATATTGAACAAAACCAGCATTCATCATTGAATACTTTTCATCAAAATTCAAAATAACTTCTGAGATCTTTTCTTCAAAATTATCTGATTCTCTATCTATATTATTATCTTCTAATGAAAAGTTCAATTTTCTTTTATTTATTACACCATCTCTATCTGAGTGAGAATTTTGCATCTCTTTATCTAATTCATCCATTGCTTCAATTAAAGAATCCTTATCCTTTAGATCTTGGAGTTCATTCTCATTAAGTTCATTGTCACTCTTTGATATAAATTCTTGTTTTGGTAATTGTTTAATTTTTGGTTTATTACCAAATTTTAGATCTTTGACTTTTTCTATTTGAGAAGGTTTTGTCTCAAACTCCTTTTCTATTATTTCATTTTCTTGCTTTTTCTTTTTAAGATTTTCTAATTGTTTTTCTAAATCTTTTCTTTTTTCCAATGATTTTAAAGCGTGCAATTGTTCTGGTTTGAGCGAGTCGTATTCTAATGGAAGAGATTCTATTAATAGTTCTTCGAACATTTTTTTAGAAATTTCTTCTTTGTTTGCGTTAAGATTTATTTTTTTGTTTTTTAGTTCT
>CAZBEU010000121.1:0-2134 GCA_964491005.1 uncultured archaeon
TCCCAGACACTCTCATTTACAGGAAAAAATAATCCAATATATACTAATGATCCAGACCATTCAAAAAAGAAATGAGACGCAGAACCTAATAAAATTATAAAAATTATTGCGATTAATTCCCAAATTAATATTCTTTTTTTATCCATTTTTTAATCTATTTTTTTAAATTATCATATATTATGATAAATTATATGCATAAGAACTCTAGATATTTATTGATCTCATAAATCATATCTTATTTTAATATATTTAAAAAATATTGATAACTATAAAAATCTTCACTAAAGATTTTAAAGAGAATTTGTTCTTTTCAAAAAGGTGATAGATCTATATAACTCACATTACTATTATGAGTAAATACTTAGTCTTCTATAATTTTTCACTAAATTTTCATGAAAATCAGACTTAGAATTTACCTATTAAGAATATTCAAAACTAAATGTAATTCTATCAAATATTTTTTTTTTATTATTTTTAAAAATAAATCTTAGCAAATAAAGCACTCTTTATAATTCTTAAAAATTATGTTCAATTGTTGTTATATTTATTAATCTTCTGTTGAAAGATTTATTATCTTATTGAAAATCCATTTTATATAAATTATTCTTTTAATTGATTAATAGAATTACTAAGATCATTTAGGAAAACATGTTTTGCAAAACAGTTATTTTGCACCTATTTTCCATTAAAATATTCAATTTTTCCATGGAAAAAGACTTTTTCTAAATCTAAATAACACTAATTTATTAGATAAAGGTTTAAAAATAAAAACCTATATTAAAAGATCAAATCCTAATATGTCAAAACCCTTACTTTCATGTAATAATTCAAATCTAAAAAAATTTAATATCTATTGGAATGGTATAATCAAATAGTAAAATGATTCTGTATTATGAAATTAAAAAAAAAAATAAATAATCAAACCATAAGTCTTTAAATTAAAAATTATTAAAATAAATATTTTATTAAAAATGAATTCAGAGTATAAACCAAGCAGTTTATTGGGCGTACAACTATATGATGAGGAGAAAGAAATGATATTAGTAGAATTACAAAACTGGTTAGGAAATCGTACTGCAATCCTTGATTATGATAATGATACAATCTATCTTTATAACTATCCAAATTCAAAAAATTTTAAAGGAAAAACCTTGTGGGTAGCAAATACAAAAAAAAGAAAAAAAGAAAAATCAAATATAAAATCAGAAATGGAGAAAGGTCTTCAACCATATATGCCGAATAAATATTGCAATTCAGAAGGGTATATAACTGATTTTTCGAATGAAAAAATTTGGACTCTTCAATGGGGATTAGATCAAAATTCTATAGCAGTTTATTATAAAGGAAAGATCATAGCAATAATGCCTGAATGGTCTGGAATGAAAGATTTTCATGGTTATACATTAGGGACTGCCCATATAACCCCTTTGGCTTGGCCACTGGCTTCTGATAATGTTCAGATTGAACGCTTTTCTAAGGAGAAAAAATTTTTAGATTCTTGGACAAATTCTACATGGAAATCACATCAAGAAAAACTTTTATCTGTATATAAGGACCTTTATCTAGGTGAAACTAAGTATTTTGCAGCAGATGGCGGAAAGTGGCCACCACTTGGTATCCATTATTGTAAAACATCTGAATTAGAATTTATTGCTACAGTAGGTATGTCTCAATTACCAATGCCAACATTAGGAATGCAATATGAAGATACTAAAAATTATACAAATGTAGAAATTGCCATAATCTGTAATAGAATGGAGGACTCCCAACCTTTAATAAAATACGTATCAGGTCAAGCAAAATATCCTTGGTATTTTGGGACGCATTTTGATAATGGCCATACTGCTCCATGTAAACAATTAAAAGAAATAGGATCTAATATGTCATTTATGGCAATTACAGAAACTGCTACTTTCCTTCCAAAAGTTTCGATGCCTTCATTTAAAGGACGAAAAACAAGATTACTTTTTATGATTCCCATTTATGATTCAGAACGACATTATGCTGAGAAAAATTCCACACTTGATTTGTTGAAGAAACTCGAAAATATAAGTAATCCAATTTCTATAAAAAGAAAGAAAATCATATAATTATCTTTTATTTAAAAGAGATTTTAAATATTATGGGTAAATGG
>CAZBEU010000122.1:0-4901 GCA_964491005.1 uncultured archaeon
GATTTATATAATAAAGGGGAATTAGCAGAGATAAATGCTTCAAATGTTAATTCTCATTTTGGAACTAATAAAAATATATCTAATCCGAATTAAATTATTATAAAATTAATTTTAAACATATTTTAATAAAAATTTTAAAATGTCAAAAAATCTCAAAATTATTTGTGTAACTGGAGGAAAAGGTGGTACTGGAAAAACTTTAGTCGCCGTTAATTTAGCAGTGATGTTGAAAAATCAAGGTAATAAAATACTGCTTATTGATGGAGATGTTGAAAATCCTAATACTCACTTATTATTAAATAGGGAATTATTAAATGATAAACCCGTATATATGTTCAAACCAAAAATTTCAGAACATTTATGCTATAAATGTGGAACATGTGCTGAAAATTGCTCTGCTCATGCATTATTATATATAAAAGATTCTGTTCCTATTCCAATGCTTACTGTATGCTCAGGATGTAAATTATGTTATAAAATTTGTCCTTCAAATGCTATTGAGGAAGATTATAAAATAATTGGATGGACTTATTACTCCACTAAAGATAATCTTTCTCTTATGGTTGGTGAATTAAAACCATCTGAGGCTCGGTCTGCTGCAATCATTGAAGCATTATTTAAACGAATGGAAGATATTCAACAAAACAATATAGAAGATTTTGATTTTATAATTTTTGATAGTGCTCCTGGAGCTCATTGTGATGTTGAATTATTAATAAATAAAGCCGATATTATCATTCCAGTCACTGAACCAACAAAATTCGGTGAATTAGATTTAATGCGAATAATAGAATTAATTAATCTTTTAGAAAAAGAATACCAAATCATAATTAATCGATCAACTTTACCTGGTTATAAAGATGTATTTTTAAAAAAAATAAATGACAAAAATATTGACATTCTTGGTGAAATACCTTTCGATGAAGATATTGTACTATCTTATTGTCAAGGAACCCCTCTAATGAGTGAGGAAAGCAAATTTAATACAAGAAATGAAGGATATTTATCATTTCAAACAATATTTCAAAATTTATTAAGTTGGATAAATAGTTAAAAAGGAAGGAATAATGAAAAAAAAGAAAGTTGGAGTTATTTCAGGAAAAGGTGGAGTCGGTAAAACTTCTCTTGTAGCGTCATTAGCATATTTGACTGAGAATGATAGAGATATCAATTCTATTGTTATTGATTGTGATGTCGATGCACCTAATTTAGCTTTGATTTTATCTCCAAGTTCAAATAATAATTTAAAAAGAAAAGATGTATATTCAACCTTAAAGGCTTCATTTCAAAAAGAAAAATGCACACAATGTAAACGCTGCATTGATGATCATTTTTGTGAATTTAATGCTTTAAGTTGGGATTTTGATAACAACATCCCATTAATTGATTATCTTTCATGTGAAGGATGTGGTGCTTGTAGATTATTGTGTCAAGGATATGCTTTTGAAATAAATCCCGTTATAAGTGGTGAAATTATTTATTATATTTCAAATATTGGTATACCTATTGTTTATGGTAAAACGAGATTAGGAAGTACAACCTCTGGAAAACTAGTTACAGAATGTAAATCTTACATTGAAAAATTAGATGGTTTAGAAAAAATAAATCTAATCATGATTGATGGCCCTCCTGGAATTGGCTGTCCTGTTATTGCAACTATATCAGGATTAGATTATCTAATTATTGTCACTGAACCAACACCCTCAGGATTACACGACCTTAAAAGAGCTATCGAACTAGTTCAAGATTTTAAAATTCCTTTTGGAATTGTGATAAATAAATTTAATATTGATACTCCTTTTCAAGTTGAGTTTAAAAAATATTTTAATGAAACAGGTTTTGATATTATTGGTAAAATTCCTTTTGATTTAACAATACCTGAAGCTATGTCATATACAAAAACAGTTATTGAGTTTAATTATGAATCAGAAGCAAGTAAAGCTATTAAAAATATATATACACGAATGAAGAATATTTTATGGAACGAAATATAGTTAGTTTATTTATTTTAAAAATCTCTATCTTTAAAATTAAATTTGTTCTCTAACAAAGAAATATACATTTTTTGAATTGCAATTCACGCAATTAATTTTTTTATCTTTTGAAGCAGAAGCATCTTCCCATTCATGATTACAATCAATACAACCATAACCAATGAATTTTACTTTATAGTCAAAAATACCTCCAAAAATTTTTATATTTTTTCCTTCAATGAGAGCTTGGGTTGTCTTCTGATGAGCACTTTCGAGAATACGTGAGAATGTTGGTTGACTAATACCCATTTCGTCAGCAGCTGTTTTTTGATCTAAATTTAAATAATGTTTTAATCTCATAGATTCGAATTCTGAGATTGTCAAAATAATAGATTCTTCAAAAGAGGGATCTTCATTTGCAAAATAGAAATTATTGGGTGTTTCTCTTACCCATCTTCTTCTTTTTCTTCTCCCCATATTTAATCAATTGAAATCTTAATGAATTAATTCTTTTAAAAAATCTAATTATCCTTTAACTATTAAAACTAATTTTATCAATAATTTTATTCCTTTTTTTTTGATTCTATAATTTTAGTGATAACAACTTGCTCCTTCTAATTTGTCCAATTTATCACTAAGAAGTAACTCTATATTTTCTTTTACAGTTTTCCCGGATATTCCTTGATAAAGATTAATTCCTACTTGAATAAATCCCATATAGGGTCTACCTCCAATCCCTCCAATAATCATATCAGTTACATTTCTATTTTTCATATTCAAGACAGGTTCCATACAACTTGAATGACCGTTATTTTGTAGTAAAAATGCAATCTCACCAATTTGATTATCATTGGTGTTGATCCCCATAAAAAAATTACAATGACCAAAATGATCAGACATAACATCATCTATTTTTGAACCATCCGAAGGAATAGCTATTATTCTTTTCATTTTTAAAATACCTTTTTATTTATGAATAATTATTCATTTTATATAAATTTGCATATACACGAATATTCATAGTTAGAAAAATATATAATATTTAAAAAAAACTACATGATTATAATGGATTTTTTACATGCTTTATTATTTTTATTTATAATTTTATATTTTTCTTATGTTATAAAAGCTAACTACTTTTACCTTGTTTTTATAGCAGTAGTTTTTTTGTTTTTTTTTGTTTCTCTATTATTTTTAGATCCAATGCAATTTATAAATACTATAGTAAATCAGATACTTCTAAAACCTTGGGGGTTGATTATCTTAATTATTTTAGGTATTTTGATGATATTCACTGCAAAACCAAAAAAAAAAACTTGAATATAAGTAGACTAGCTAATTTATAAGAGTAATTTTCATTAAAATCTATTTATTTTTCTTAATCCAAGAAATAATAAGAAAATAGTAGGGATTATAAGAAGAATTTGATGTAATAGAAGAATTAATCTAAGTAGATCAAGATTTATAGCAGAATTTGGAAGAAAATAAAGTATAATATTTAAAGAAGTAAATAAGAAAATTAATTGCAGTATTACAATATAGTATGTATTAATAAACACGATTTTTTTCTCGTATTTAAATAGTGGATTATAACATTGTAATCCTACGTCCAATAATAATAAAGTAATATTATTTGATAAAATAAGCAAAAACAGAATTAAAATAAGAAAAATATCAAATAGGAATATTATCGAAATTAAAAAGGTAATTAAAATATCTATTAACAATATAATTAAGAATTGAGAATAAATATATGAAATAATAAGAGAGCTCAAACCTCTTGGAGTTTTTCGAAAATGAAAGATAAGTTCTTTTGAATCTAAAAATGAAGATGTACTATTAAAAATACTATAGAAAAATGAACCTGTCCATGAAATTAGGAAAATAACTAACAATTTATATTGATTGAAATTAATAGTAATTTCTATAGTTTCATTAAAAGGGGAATCTTCAAGAAATTGAATTAGATTTGGATAAGAAAAGAAAAACACTATTCCAGATAAAATTAATATTGCTAGCATAAAAAACAATTTCGCAATATTTTCTTTTTCTCGAAAGAATTCTTTTAATTGTGTTATTACCAAAATTCTCCATTTTTTCGGAATTAGCTTACTATATATTTTGAAAATTTGATTATTATATGTAAGAAACTTTGATTTAGAGTTTTGAGAGGGATTTTCTGAAATTATTGAACTATTAACACTTTTATAATAAATAAATAAGGTAATAATTGGTAATAAAACAGATAAAATAATTGTTATCCATAATATCGTTCCAGACATAGTTAAAAAAGTAGGGTCAATAATATAAGCAATTATATTTGAATACCAAAATGGAGGTAAAAAATTCAGATATATTTTATAATCTTTTGAAACTGAAAGAAAAAGTACAATAAATTGAAGGCTGTATACTATTATTTTTATCAAAAAGGTGAAAGTATAAATAAAATAGACTCTATTTCTCTGTAATTTATAAATTCTAAATGCATTATATTTGATGATATTCATTAGTATCATTCCAAGAAGGAGGCTGAAAATAAGTAATAAAAACAAATTGAGATATATAAAGAAAAAATCGATTATTTGAATCTCTTTTATTAAACTTAAAATAGATATGAAAAAAGGACCAACAATTAACACAATCATTAAATAAAAGGGAATTCTCCATAAGAAATCTGCCATAACTACATCTCTAATTTTTATTGGTGATGATAAATAGATTTCTCTCATATCTATTTCTGCTTTCCTATTAAAATCATAAATTGGAACCAAAAAATTAACTAAGAAAATTATAAAAAAGAAACTCCCTAAAATATTAAGGAAATATTCACTTATATACTCAGAGCCGAATACTTTAAAAACTGAAGGAATAATTGAATTCAATACAATAGGTCCAAAATATATCCCCCAAAATATAAGGAATCCTATA
>CAZBEU010000123.1:0-4780 GCA_964491005.1 uncultured archaeon
GTCTGAGCCGCCCATTAGTGTTAGAAATTAGTTGATGGTTAACCTAAGAATCTCACTCCTTTAGGGGTGAGTAGTTCAAAGTAATCATTTAGATTAAAATCAAATTCTTCTGAAAATGGTCCATGAATATCTTGACCAAAAAGAATTTTTTTTTGATTTATTTCTAAAAAAATAGAGATAGAGCCAGGAGTATGATCTGGAGTATGGATACATATGAGATTTAGATTTCCAAAATTAAGCGTAATAATATCTCCAACGAGTTTTTTATATAATTTTATCGGTTTATATTTAATGCCATACCAAGAAACTGCTGTTTTATTATTAAATCCTTCTTCTTCTATTACCTTGGCATCTAATTCATGGGCGTAAAATTTAATATCAGGATTGAAATCTCTCAATTAAAAACATGCATCAATATGATCAATATGACAATGAGTTATAATACAATGTTTGATATTCAATAGATCCAAATTTTTCTCTTTTATTGATTTTATTAATTCTAAATCCATTCCACAATCAATTAATATTAAACCATCTTCACTTTTAGAATTAATAAGGTAAATATCGCACCCCGAGCTTCCAATAAAATAAAAATTATCGGTAATTTTTTTCATAAATTAAAACTTCTATATTAATTTCCTTAAGAAAGATTTTTATTGTAATTAAGTTTTATAATCAAAAAACAATATAATAAATTACTTAATTTTAAAATATTTTTGATAATAATGGATGATTCTAAGAATACAGTTGATGATTTAAAGAAAAAAGCTTTTTCAGCAAAATTTAGGAATTATTTTAAAAATCTTGTAGATTTTTCATCTTATAGTAGAAAAACTATAATCTATATTATAATAATGATTATAATTATAGCTATTTCTGCATATTTATTATATATTTTAGTCTTTGTGGACTCTCAAATTCTATATAGAATAGTTGTAGAATGGTTTGTTAATCCAATATATAGGCTTGGAATTGGTGGTGTATTTCTATTTATTGGGATTATGGCTCTTCAAGGTTTGCTTATTCCTCTTCCTTCTGAAATTGTATTATCTGCAGCAGGAATGATTTGGGGAATATTAGTAGGAGGATTAATGGGAATAATAGGATCTATGGCAGCAGGGTTATTGTGTTTTTATCTTACAAGAAAGGGAGGAAGACCATTAGCCGAAAAGTTTGTAGGAAAAAATACGATTGATATCGCAGATAAATTTATTCAAAAATATGGAACAAGTGCGATAATAATTGGAAGAGTCCTCCCTGTCATACCTTTTGATCTAATAAGCTACACAGGGGGATTAGTAGATATTGATACAAAAAAATACACATTAGGTACTTTTATAGGATCTATACCTCGTGCTTTTTTTTATTCTTGGATTGGAAGTACTTTAATAGATGAGGGTTCAATCGTTTTACCTATTAATTTTAGCACAATGCCAATTGATCTAATAGATAAACAAGCTAATACATTTAATCTAATTCTTTTAATCATTGCTATTGTTTTTATTGCAATTTTTCTCACATATTATTTTATTGGTCTATACCTAAAGAAGAAATCTTCAAATTAAGATAAAATTTATTCAGACAAATTATTATATTTTTTTTCTTATTTTACTATTATATATTCAAATTTAAGGTTCTAAAATAAAAATAATGAATAAAAGTAGGACGTCTATAATTCGAATAATTCAATATTATTGTGAATTAAACATAATAATTAATTTTTTAACGATTTTTTGTGTTTTAATTAATTATATCTGTATTCTAAGTTACTTTCTCTCTAATCTTTTTGGTTATATAATATTAATAAGCTGGCTTTCTAATATCATTCTATTGATATTAATTGATAAATTTGTGATTAAAGAAAGAGATATTAAAATTAAATTAAATAAATCATCATATCAATTTCTTATTACATTTTTTCTGGGTATTTTTTTAATTATTGGAAGTATTACTATTTCAAATCTAATCATTACTGGATTATCATTTACAATTTGGATTTTCATTTCAAATATACTTCAAATTATTGGATTCTTGATTATTTCTATTTTTAGTATCAAACTGTCCTATGAATCTATTTTATTCACATCTAAAGATAAAATTGTTAAAGAAGTTTTCGATAATTTTAATATTCAATCTAAAGGAAAAAAAATAGTAAAATTATTCTGCTTTATAATTGGTGTTTCGGGAATCTATTTTGTTATTATCCTCTTATTACCTTTAGAATTCCTTTCTCCAGAATTAGCTATGATAATACCTCAAGTTTCTATATTTTTAATTTTCCTTTTTATGATAAATTCATTAATTCTATTCAAATTGATTCTAAAAGATAGAAATATAATTGAAAAGAAGAAAAATTCAATTTTTAAAATTAAATCTTTGAGAAATAGAAAACGTTATAGACAAGGGTTACTATCTATGGGATTTATTTTGTCTTTTTTTTTTACATTACCTCTTTTATCAACTCCATTCTCTATTATGCATGCTGAAAAAGAGTTTAATGATGTTTATGGTGAAAATTGGAGAGAATTCATACCTTCAAATATTAACTCTTTCTTCTTAGAATCTCAATTCAATATGTACAGCTATTTCATGGGAATTCCTCATAAAGAATGCAATATTGTATTGGATACGTTATATTATGAAAATAATAATACTAAATTATTTTTTGACGTATATTTTCCAAAGGGATTAGGTGAAGAACTCCCTGGAAATAATTCAATTATAATTAGGATTCATGGTGGTGCTTGGAAAGTAGGAGATAAAGGAATATCAAATACGCCAATTATCAGTAAGTATTTAGCCAGCCAAGGATATGTTGTTTTTGATATTCAATATGGACTTATGGCTTTTCAAAATAAAAATTTATATCTAACTCCAGAATATGTTAAAGGAAATTTTACGCTTCATGATATGGTTTTTCAAATAGGGTATTTTACTAAACAACTTGAATCAACATATGCAGCAGAGTATAATGGAAATTTAAATTCTGTTTTTATTATGGGGAGTTCAGCAGGAGGCCATCTAACCAGTATTGTTGGTCTTGGTTATGATGATCCTTATTTCGCAGGCAATTTTTCAAGTGCAATCAAATTAAAAGGTATCATTCCTCTTTATCCCCCAAATTCTGCAGATTATTATTTTAATAGATATGAATATAAAAATTTAATACCTGGTGATCCAAACACAAATCCACTTGCTTATCAAAAATTTACTCCAAGCAATTTAGTCTCTCTTAATGATCCATCTGTATTAATTTTTCAAGGTACTCAAGATAGATTAGTCCCTCCAATAAATTCAGAACAAATTGAAAATGCTCTTGAAGATATTGGAAAAGATTGCATTAGACTTATATTCCCTTTTGCCACTCATTGTAATGATTTCTTAACAAATAACAATTATGCTCAAGTTTGGTTATATTATTTAGAGCGATTTCTATATTTAAGTAGATAATTAAATCTTTATTAATTATGAATATTATTTTTAAGAATAAAAATGAGATAATAGTTGAATATAAGTAAAAAACAGCAAGGATATATTATTTTATTGATAGCTGTATTTTCTTGGTCATTTAGTGAAATTATAGTTAAACTCCTACATAGCAATATAGGAGTATTAACATTATCTGTTTTTAGATTTTTCATTGGTGGTCTATTCTTACTTTCAATTTTAACAATAAGAAAAGATTTTACAGGAATAAAAAGAATTATTTTGAATAATCTTCCTATTTTTCTTATTTCAAGCTGTTTTGCTTTAGGATTTTCAAATTTTACATATTTTTTAGGAATCACTTATACAGAAGTAAATATAGGTGCTGCAATATATACAACTTATCCAATTTGGATTACGATTTATTCAATATTTATTCTTAGTGAAAAAGACAATCTAAAATTCAAATTTTTTGGGATATTTTTTGGTCTAATAGGTACGATTATGTTAATTACTAAATTTAATTTTTCAGGATTTATTTCAACCGAATATCTAATTGGTAATCTCTTAGTCCTATTGGGATCTATAATTTGGAGCTTATATTCTGTTTTAGGAAAAAAAATACAGCTTTCCAACAATGAAATCACTAATTATTCAATAAAATTTGCTATGCTTTCCTCCTTATTTGCTTGTATTCCATTGATGTTGTTCTTAATTTATTCTCCTGAATTAAAGTATTTTTTCAATTATAAGCCAGATGAGTGGTTTTGGATATTATTTCTTGGGATAATTTGTACCGGTGTTGGTATTTGGTTATTATTTGAAGGCATTTCTCGTCTTGAAGTCTCAAAAGGGATGTCTTTTGCTTTTTTTAAACCTATTTTTGCTGCAATTTTATCATTTTTTATTCTATCCGAACTTCCTTCACCAATTTTAATTATTTCAATTATAATTATTATAGTATCTATTTTTTTAATCAATAAAAATTCAAAAAATCAACATTGATTATTTTTTATAATATCTAAGGATCGAAGTAATTGAACTATTTACTCAATTTTGAATCTTATAATAATACCAAAAGGGAAAATATCATGGTATTAATTCTTTTATCTTAAAAATTTCCATCATTTTTTAATATTCATTGTTTTAATTCAATATATATTATATTTTATGTATATTCTATCATTTAGACATAAATATGATATAATATATTTATCCTTTCTAAAATTTCGTCAATAAGAATAAAAATTAAAACAAATTGAATATTTTTTTAAGAGTGTTTATAGAAATTAAAATTTTTTGTACAAAAATTAGAAAATTTTTGTTCGTTTCACTAAAAAGAACTTAGAAAATT
>CAZBEU010000124.1:0-3359 GCA_964491005.1 uncultured archaeon
CTTTTAGGACCAAATGGAGCTGGAAAATCCACAACAATTAAAATGCTTACTACAGTACTAAAACCTTCAAATGGAGATGCCCTAATCAATAATCATAGTTTAATTAAACATAAAAATAAAATTAAACCATTTATCGGTGTATGCCCTCAAGATAATGTTATTTTTGAAGCTTTAACAGCCGAAGATAATGTACTTTTTGTTGGACGTATGCATGGAATGGATGAGACAGAGCTTAAAGCTCGCACAAAAGACCTTTTAGAACAAATGAGTATAGCTGGAAGGAAAAAAGCATCTAAATCATTTTCAGGAGGTATGAAAAGACGTTTGAATTTAGTAATGAGTCTTATTCATAAACCACAGATTCTTTTTCTTGATGAACCAAGCGCAGGATTAGATCCTCAAGCAAGACGTCTTGTATGGGATTTTATAAAAGAACTTAAGAAAACTGGAATGACAATTATCCTTACTACACATGATATGATTGAGGCTGATGTTTTAAGTGATCATATTGCAATAATGGATCATGGAAAGATTATCGCATTTGGAACTTCAGAAGAAATGAAAAAAGATTCTACAAATGGAAATATTCTTGAAGTAACATTTCATTCTGAAGAAGAATACGCAAATGGGTTAAATCAATTAAGACAAATTGAAAACATCCATGAAATTAAGGAAAAAGATAACTATAAACTAATTGTTACTTTTACCGGAGGAATTACCACCTTCAAAAGAGAAATTATTACACGTTTAGAAGCATTTAAAACACTACACTTTAGAGAAGATTCTCTTGAAGATATATTTTTAAAATTAACAGGTAGGGGGTTACGAGATAATTGAACACAATTGATACAAAAGCAATACATATTGCTAAAAAAAATGTAAAAGAAAAGCTTAAAGATTTTGGCTCAATGTTTTGGACAGTAGCTTTTCCAATAATGATGTTAATTGTTTATAAGCTTGCTTTTACAGATGATGGGGATACTATGGTCCCTGGTATTACCGTTTTTGATGTAGAATTTCCTGGAATTGTAGTATATACAATAGGAATGTCTATGGTAACTAGTGCTGTAATGTTTTCTATGAGTAAGAAAAATGGAACTTTAGAACGTATTGATACTATGCCTGTAAGTCGTGGAAACGTCTTTCTAGGAGCAGTACTATCAGAAACCGTCTTTATGAACTTACAATTATTATTATTATTTGCTTTTGGTTATGGAGCGCTAGGAGCTCATTTTGAACTCTCAATGTTCTTTCTTGGCTATATTTTAGCGTTAGTTTATGGTGTTGGAGCTATAGGATTGGGTCTTATAATTGCCAGTTTTCTAAAATCTCCAGAATCCGCAAATGGAATCAGTATGTTAACACATATGTGTTTGATGTTTACATCAGGATCCTTCTTTCCATTAGAGAATATGGGTGTATATTTCACACCTCAATTTTGGATAAAACAAGTATATCTTCAATTAACTGTTTTGGGTAATAATCTTACAGATAAATTATATGGAACATCGATAATTACTCCCACCACTGAGGCTACATTTATGCCAATTTGGGGTGGGATCCTTATGATTTTTGCCTTCACAGCAATCTTTATCACGTTGGGAGTGAAAATATTTCAGAAGAAGACTTCACTTTAATTCTTTTTTTTTTTAATTTTTTCTATTTTTAAAATTATATATAATCATCTATAATTGCATTAAAGAACCCATTTAATAATGGGTGTGGATTTTGGTAAGTCGAATTAGCTTGAGGTACATAAAGAGTTCCAATAAAGAAGGGATGATTATCTATTTCTATTACTCGAATTTCTCCTTCTGAATCTATTCCTGCTATATTCATTGAGCTATTTTTTATTATTTGGATATATTTTGGATTTATTTTATAATTACAGTAATATTTTTCTTTTATATTCTTCATGTGATATAGTGAAGCAACTTTTGAGTTTGGATTCAAATTCAATTCCATTCTTCGACCTCTTAATGAACATGATGATTTAGTAATGATTAATTCTGTTGAATTAGTATTATATTCTTCATGATGAGCATTTTGGAAACCAAGAATATTTCTTGCATATTCTATTATTATAAATTGAAATCCGCCACATGTTCCTAAACAGGGTATATTATTTTCTCTTGCAAATTTTATCACTTTAATAATATTATCTAAATTGCTGTGAGGAATATTAGGAATAATTAAAAATCCATCAGATCTATAAATCATTTCTTTTGAAATTTTTTGAGTATTGATCCAATATGGTTTTATTTTATTTTTCAAATAATTATTACTATGATTAATTGCCATTTTAGTAGCTATATGTGTTTCTGATTTTACATTAAAATCACCTAATATAGAAAGAATTTTCTCCTTAATCATAAAAAAAAGAAATGTGGATTCAAAATATTTTTATTTAAAATTGGTATTATTCATATTTTTTAACTTATTTATATCCATCGCAAATTTCTTTAATAATAAATCTAAAATCTTTAAATTCTGAAATTTCATGTGGATCAAACTCTTTTCCATATAATTTAAAAAAAGCATTACAAATCCTTAAACCAGTATCTTTCCATGATTGAATCGAATCATTTTTATCAATAATAAGTATTATACTAATGGGTGCAACTGAGGTAATGATACAATGATGAGCATTTTCTCCTTCTGTTGATATCAAAGCAATATTTCCAATTTCTAATTCTTTAGACATTGCTTGTATTGCTGAGAGAAATCCACTGAAAATGCTCGAATGGTTCGTATTTAGAGGTGAATTTTCTTTATGATATTCTACTAAATTTACTCCTGAGTTTACATCTTGAATTAAAATTAGATCTAGCATTATTTTATTGCATTATTTATTTGCTTATATGTCATTTTTTCTTATACTAAAAAAAAGAATAAAATAATAATATTTATAAATTGACATTAACATAATTGTTATTTTTAATTCATAAACATTTTCGAAAAAAAAATTATTTCTTTTTTATAGAAATATTGATAAAACCAAAAAATATTATTTCAACTATTTGTTAAAATTTTATAAAAATCTATAATTATATGTAAAAATAAAAAAATCATTACTCTTTTGAGATTTAAATGGTTACATCTCTTTAATAATCTAAATACATTGTTAGATCATTATAGAGAATAGTAAATGAATCAAACAAAAATTTTTAAATTATATCCAACAAAATCTCAAGAACAACAATTACATGAAATCTTTACAATTTACAATAGAATAAAGCGAAAAGGATATAGGTTATTTTTCAAGGAAAGAGATGTTCTTTTTTCAAAAAACACGGAAGCTATAAAGGAGTTAGATAACACCATACATAATAAATTAATGACATTATGTCAAAATAATC
>CAZBEU010000125.1:0-3372 GCA_964491005.1 uncultured archaeon
ATAATTTTTCTCCAAAACTTTATACACTAAATTTATAGAGGATTATAATGGTAGTATTTTTATTATAAATAATTAATTTAAATGCTTATTATTACATTTTGTAAAGTTTAAAAGTTAATAGAAATTTGGATTTATTATTTAAAGTTGTAAATAGTAGAATGATTAAACATTTGAAAAAAAAAAAAAATATTGGATTGATTTAGAAATTTCAATAAGAATTGCATAAAATTTATATTTCATTTAATTCTTCTATCCCATTCTAATATAGACTCATGATAAAATCATTAAATATAATCTCATCAAATAGATCCAAATCCTTCCCATTTTGATCTATAATAGTTTCATTTTGATTTTCATTAAATTCTGTTTTTGAATTAATATCATTTAGCTCTTGAAATTCATGTTCTTCTAAAAATGAATTAAAATTATCAAATTTTTTATATTCCGATTTTGAATCCTCAATAAAAGGTTTGATTTCAAAATCCTCTAATTCATTACAATTTTTAATAGGATTGGTCTCGATTTTTGATTTATGTTCCAATTCATCCTTCTCTTCATCTTCATTTATAAATTTAGATTCGTTAAAATGTCGTTGAAAACTCTCTTTATTTCGGGATTCAGATCTAATGTTGGGATTTTCCTCAATTTCTTTTTGCAAGGCATCTATCTTTTGATCAACATATTGTTTTGCCCTATCTGAAATCCAATGATAATTTTCATTAAAATAAAGCTCTTCGTCTTCAAGAGATTGTCGTAATTCTCTAATTTCTCTATCAAATTTAAATAATAAGGATTTATTCCTTATTTTATTAATTATTTCATTAGATCTTTTTTTATTCTTCTCTGTGTTTACCCATTGATAAATTAATTCACTACCTTTTACAATCCGGTTTAATTGAGAATCATATTTAAAGACAGGTATTTTTTCTAGCTTTATTCCCGTTAATTCAAAAAATTGCTTCAAAATTTCCCTTTGGAAAAGATAAATTGTCTTTGATGAAAATCCATCAATTTCCTTTAACCGAATTAAGATTGTATCTTCTTTTTGAGCAATTTTCTGTTTGATAATATCATTCTCATTATTTTTCTTAAAATTCTCAAAAGTTTTATGAAAGGGATTTGGAAAAATATCGTGTTGAACACCATCATATTCAAAAGCTATCCTGAATATTTTTCCAAAGATTTTTACAAATTTATTAAAACCGTCAAATCTGAGCTTACCACCCTTATTATACGGGATTCCATAAGTTTTATTAAGTGAAGTTTCTGGAAATTCTACCTGAAAGATTGATTCCATATATAGACGTAAGATTCTTTCACAAAATCTTTGATTACATTTGGGACACCATTGAAGATGATGAATAAGATGGGTAACTGAAGCTTCAAATATATGATTTTTATCACATTTTATTATTATATGTCTATCTGTCGGAATCTGATTCATCAAGTTAAATTCTTCTTTAGTCGTAATTAATTGTGCATTACGATTTTTCACAAAAGAGGTTAAATATTGATGTGAAATTGCAATATGCCTTGATTCCTTTCTTAACGACCAGATGTTCTTGAACATTTCTATTGCTTTAGAATAACCATAAATAATTATTAAATATTCTTTAGTCCAATTCGTTATTGTTGTTCTTCTGACCTTAATTATCGTTTTTAATTCTGCTAAAGAGAGTATGTTGTACTTATTATTGGGATAAAATTCTCCTATTTGAGAAGTCAGTATTCTAAACAATCTATCTTTTTTATTTTGAATTAAAGCAGTAGAATTTTTAGGTCATAATTTCTCTTTTATTTTGTTTCCTAATATTGTTCCAAAATTTATCTCTAGATATTCTTCCAACCAATTTAATAATCTATATTTACCTATTTTATACTGATTTCGTAATTTTATTAGAGATATTACATCTTCGAATTTTATATAAGGATAATCTCTAAGAAGAGTGTTTAAATACTCATAAAATTCATGTTTTGATTTATGCATTTTATATATATTTAAAAGAATTTATAGAATAATCTACAATTTTTTATTTAAACTAATGAATTTAATGAATTGAAAAATAGATAAATGAATTTATGGGAAAAAATTTAAAGTATAAACTATTAAATATAATTAAATTTTTAATCTTCTATTTAAACATCTATAGGAAAAAATACCTTAAAATTAAGCGGGAGTTGCCAAGGTTCCTTTCGTGTATTTAGCACAGGAATGGCTATCTGGTCTACGGCGCTGCGTTGAGGTCGCAGTGACAAAGGTCTTCGTGGGTTCGAATCCCATCTCCCGCATTTTATTTGAATTGTGATATAATGTTATAATTCTAATTATCGTATTTTATAATAATTTTGATAATCTTAAAATTTCAAAATTAAGAGATTCATAGGAATTCAACATAAAAATTCATCTATTATTCTGAATATATTTATTCTTTAAAGTAATTCGTTTGTTATTTAATAGTGTAAATTCTTTATTTTTGGTGATATATCATTTTATAGAAGAAAAAATTATATAATAAAAGAATAACAAATGAACAACTATAACTCTGTATATCTTGACTATCTTAGAATCCTTCCTTTTATTATATATGTTATTTTAATAATTATTTTATCCTCACTTAGCCAACCATATCCTATACTACCTCCGAAAGGAATTACTTTTTATCTTAATTATATCTTTCATATAATTGAGTTTGCTGGGTTATCATTTTTCGCATTTTTTGGATTTTTTAAAAGAATAAAGTCCTTATCCATACTTATATTATGCGTTCTTTTTGCTATATCCGATGAAGTCCATCAATTCTTTGTTCCTAATAGATATTTTGATTTTTTTGATATTTTAGTTGATTGTATTGGAATTATCATCGGGTATGTCTTCTATTTATCTATATTAAAAATAAAAAAGGAAATTGAAGAGAAAAAAAAATAAATAAAAATCAAAGGAATAAAAACAAAGAACATTTTATCCTTTTGGACTTTTTTTAAGATATCTCTCACATTTTTTCCTGAAATAATAAATGTGAATATATTTATTTCCACCAATAATGATTATAAAACCACTGATAAATATTAAATAAGGATTCGACATTATCAAAAAAAATATTAAAAATATCTGAAAACCGATGAGTAATCCTAATAATGAAATAAGGAATGAAAAGCAATATAGAGTAAATATCAACCTAACTAACGTATGATATTTTTTTAGAATTGAATATTTTAATCTCCATTTATCATACTTACTCTAACTATAAATGTGAACAAATTTGGACACGGGGTCCTCACTTGTTCTAACCCGTCGTTAGAGGAAACGGGCGATTAAGATGAATCATGATGTAGTACATCCGCATGAATATACTTGTTGCTGAACTAATAGGG
>CAZBEU010000126.1:0-2621 GCA_964491005.1 uncultured archaeon
TAGAATAATAAGATCAATAGAGGGTAATTTTTATTTAAAAAGAAGGGGAATTCCTCTTGGGTGTCAATTATGTTTAAGGGGGGTGAAAGGGGTATTATTTTTAAATGGAAAATGCCAAAAACCTGATCATTGTAGCTGGTATTGCCCTATTTCGGAAAAAAGGCGTGATAAGAGCATTTCATACATAAATGAACTCAGAATATCTGAAAAAGAAGATATTATAAAAGAATTAGATAATATAAATGCTAAAGGAATAAGTATTACCGGTGGAGAACCTTTAACTAAAGAAAATATTCCCAAGACAATTGAATATATTAAATTTTTGAAAGAAAGAAAAGGAAATTTATTTCATATACATCTATATTCTAATGGAATAACTTTTAATAAGGAATTAGCCCTTAAATTAGCTAATGCTGGTCTTGATGAAATTAGATTTCATCCTTCTCAAGATAATTGGAATTGTGTTAGATATGCTATAAATTCGGGCATTTCTACTGGGGTAGAAATACCAATCATTCCTGATGAACAATCTCTAAAATATTTAGAAAAATTAATTTTATATCTGGATGATATTGGTGCAGCTTTTATAAATCTAAATGAATTTGAATATTGTTTTCCAAATAGTAACTCTTTAAAACAAAGAGAATTTGAGCTAGAAGAAGGAACAATCGCTTCTGTAAAAAATAGTCAAATTTACGCTTTAGAATTGATAAGTAAAATGTCAGCGGAAACTAAAATTCTTAAACTTCATTTTTGTTCGATTATAGCCAAAGATTATTATCAACTTAAAAATCGTTATTTACAGAGAGCTGAAAATATAAAAAAAGATTATGAAGAAATAACTGATGAAGGATTATTGATATATGGAATAGTTGAGGGAAATCAAAATTCTTTAAATATATTATATGATACAATCATAAAAAAATACAAATTAACAAAAAATCTTATAAGTTTTATAGATAATGCAATCGAATTACCTTATTATATTTTAATTAAGGATATTATCCTTAAAGAAATTAAAAATTTACAAGTGGATGCTTTTATCATAGAAACTTTACCTTTTAGAGAAGAAGAGCATAGACAAATTACTGAAAAAATCCCTATAGAACTATTTAAAAAAGAATTTAATCTATAATTAAAAAATTATAAAGTCTATAAACTAATTTTAAATCAAGTTAAAATACCTTAGAATTCTTCATGATGTTATTCTTTTTAGAAGAAAATAAGGAAATTTCGCTTTGAGAAATTATTTAAGGTATCTGAGGATTTGTATAGATTTTTATTAAGATGATTTTCAAGGAAAAAAGAATCTATCATCTATATATGGTAGTATCTTAAATTTCGAAAACCTTTAATAATGAAACTATTATTATATTGGTAATTAAAAATTAGAATATAAATTTTCAATATAAAATTTAAAATTAATAAATAAAAGGTGTTAAAAGAGTGACGCCACAACTTGATGATGATCTAAAAAACCAAATAAAAAAAGGTGTGTCCTTAGATAAGGTTGACCAAGAAGAATTAAAGAGAAGAGAAGAGGAGAAGAAGAAACGACAAGAAGAGCTTGAAAAAGTAAAGGCAGCTCTTGAAAAACAAGGTTAAATTTTTTTTGTTATATTTTTCTTTTTTTTTTATGTTATATTAATTAGATTCTTTTAGTTAAGAATAATCTTATTTTCTTTCTTTTACTCTATTTTACTATAACTAGATATTAAATACCTGATATATATGAAAATTCTTGAAGAAAATCTAAAACAAGGAGAAATTACTGTTAATGTTGAAAATTTAAATGATTTATGGACGCTTTACAATATCATTTCAAAAGGAGACTATGTGAGAGCTCTTACTCAAAGAAGAGTAATTATAAATGAAGGTACTTCTGGTGAAAGAAGAATTATGGATTTAACATTAGGTGTGGAAGATATATCTTTTCATGAATTTTCAAATCGGTTAAGAATAAAAGGAAGAATAATCCAAGGGCCTGATGATTTCGTAAGCTTTGGTTCTTATCATACGTTTAATATAGAAATAAATCAAAAACTCATGATCAAAAAAGAAAAATGGATGAAACAGGATCTTAAAAGAATTAAAGAAATTTCAAAACTATCATCAACTTTTAATTTACTTATCATAGCGGTTGAATCTGGACTTTCCAATATTTTTTTAATAACAAACTATAGTAGAAATAAAATAGCTACAATTAATAAAAATATACCCGGAAAACGATATGAACAATCAATGAGAAATAAATATATCAATGAATTTTTTGAAGAGATTAAAACGATTATTGAAACAAATGTCTCTAATGAAAATATAGATCTTATTATTGTTTGTGGTCCTGGTAGTATAAAAGATCATTTAATTGAATTCTTAAAAGAGAAATCAAAAATGAATTATTCCAGTAAACTAAGAAGTTTATTAGCGAGTTCTGGTACTGAAAGCGCAATCTATGAAATTTTAAAATCAAATGAATTAATAAAATTGAAGGATAAAATTAAAGCTCTTGAGGAAATTGAAAGAATCGAAGAGATAATGACTTTATTAAGCAAAGATCCTGATTTGATTGCAATAGGATTTGATGAAATTTCTAAAGCATTGAATATGGGCGCTGTTAAACA
>CAZBEU010000127.1:0-2670 GCA_964491005.1 uncultured archaeon
CGCTTTTTATGGAGGTTTTCATTATCTTCAATGAATCCTTTCAATCGTTCTAATGAATATCTCCGATGTCTTCCAATCGTTCTGCAATCTGCTTTGAATCTTCCGCTTTCATCCCAACGCCTCATGGTTTTTGGGCAAACAGCTAAGATTCGTGACCCTTGAGAAATAGACAATAACATGGAATTTCTTTTAAAAAAATAAAGAAAATGTCCAAGATTTTCCAAATTTTTTCTTACTATTTTTCACGGTTGAAAAAACAGAAAAATACATATTTTTATTATGGATTGAAGAATTGATTAAAAAATTGGAGGAAATATTATTATGTTATAAAGATATTATAGATTATAATGAAAATCCATTACATCAATCTTCTACTAAGGAAAAATGTGGTCATCTATTGAAAGATGATGATCAAATTTTATGTGAGAATTGTGGTGCAAAAATTAGAGATATAGAATTGACATCAAAATAAGATACAGAGTCTAATCTTTTAATTAAAGAAATTATGAAAATATAGTAATTACATCATTTATTTGTTTTAAAAGAATCAATTTATTACCATTACTTAATTAATTTTTTTTTATTTAAAAATATTGAGTATAAAAAGGTTATTTATTATTGAAAATTACTCAATTAAAGTAAATGTTCCATCATTTGCTTTACAATTAGGACATTCTTCTGGGATATCTTCCAATTTAAATTCAGTACCACATTTATCACATTTCCATTGTGTCATTTTTTATAAAACCCTTTTTAAAAATAAGATAAATTACAGATGAATAAATAAAGAAAAAATCTTGTTAAAAATCTTTGTAGTATTTCTTTTTTCATAGAATAATTTATTTTCTAAAATTAAATTCTGATATAAAATTACTTTTAATGTTTAATAATAATAAATAAATTTATTTTTTAAAATCCCTTAGTAATTTTTATGTCCAAAATTGAAATTAACCCTAATACTTATTTATATCCTATGCCTGTAGTCATTATAGGGTCAAATATTGAAGAAAAAGCTAATTTCATGACAATAGCATGGTGCGGAATATGTGAAAATAATCCTCCAATGATCTCAATATCGGCAGCTAAAAGTCATTATACGAATGAAGGGATAAAAAAAAAAAACTTTCAGTGTAAATATACCATCAGAACAAATGGTGAAAGTAACTGATTATATTGGTATTATTTCAGGAAATAAAATAGATAAATCAAAATTATTCAATATCTTCTATGGAAAGTTAAATTCAGCGCCCATGATTGAAGAAGCTCCGATAAATTTAGAATGTAAATTATTAAACACTGTAGATTTAGGTACAAGTCATGATTTATTCATAGGTGAAATCAAAAAAGCTTACATTAAAGAGGAATGTTTATCAGATGGAATCCCAGACATTGAGAAAATAAATCCAATTCTATATTCAACGGGTACAAAAAATTATTTAAGGATAGGGAATATAATAGGAAAAGCATGGAAAATAGGAAAAAAATACAATAAAAAATGAATTATCCTTTTTTTTTTAATAATAGTACCTATTATTTTGATAATTCTTTAAATTTAAGAAGTAATTCTTCTTGTTCTTTAGAAATTTTTTTTGGGATCACAATATTAACTATTACATATTGATCTCCTCTACCTTTGCCTTGTATATAGGATGCACCACTATTTTTTATCCTAAATTCCGTAGCATATTCGGTTCCGGGAGGGATAGTTAATTCTTTTTCAGAAATTTCGTTATTTTTGTAGTCTAATGTTGGTACTACTATTTTTCCACCTATAATTGCAGTTACAATATCAACATCAGCTTTAGTATAAAGATCATTTCCTCTTCTAATAAAATCTCTATTATTTTGTATGGATATCTTTAGGTAAAGATCTCCGGGCACAGCATCGCGAGAAGGTATATGTCCTGCTCCTGGAGCTTTTAAATGAACACCATCTTCAACTCCAGGAGGAATTTTTATTCCCTTAATCTCTTTTTCTTCGATTACAACTTTTTTTCCTTCACAAGTCTTGCATTTGTTTTTTATCATTGTTCCTTGTCCATTGCAATATGGACATTCTGATTCCCTGATAATAGTACCAAATCCTGAACGAGTCATCTTTCTATATCTGCCGGAGCCATTACATTGAGAACATGTCTCAACCGAAGATTTATCTTCAGCGCCAGTACCATCACACGAAGAGCAAGGAACATATCTTTCAATCAATATATCTTTTTTTGTACCAAACATAGCTTCTTTAAATGATATTTCAATTGGCTCTTCAATATCTTGTCCAACTTCTCTTCTAGGTCGACTCTGTCTTGAACGAGAACCAAATCCTCCAAAACTTCCAAAACCTCCAAAAAAAGATTCAAAAATATCGTCAATACCAGGGATTCCACCACTAAAGAAATCACTCATATCAACATTAACGCCTCTAAATCCAAAATTATCATAATTTCTTCTTTTATCTGAATCACTTAAGACTTCATAAGCTTCTTGAACTTCAATAAATTTATCTTTAGCATGAGGATCTTCTTTATTAACATCTGGATGAAACTTTCTAGCTAATTTTCGATATGCCATTTTTATTTCATCAATATTAGCAGTTTTATCAACCCCTAATACTTCGTAGTAGTCTCTTTTATTACCAGAACTCATCTTGATTAACCCAATAAGTAAATGCTTAAT
>CAZBEU010000128.1:0-1514 GCA_964491005.1 uncultured archaeon
TAAACCTGAAAATATTATATATATTTTAGGTTTTAACGTTCAAAGTGAGACTTCTATTCTAATTCCTAATATGAATTCAAATAAATTAGATAAAAAAATAATAATATTTCTTAATAGTCTTGAATATGATGAAGTAAAATACAAAATAGAACAGAATAGAGAATTAAACAAGAAAATCGAATTAGTAAAAATAGATTCGAATAATAAATCTATTCTTCAAGAAAAAATTTATAATTCAAGCATAAAAATGCTAGGATTTGAAGATAATTATATTACGATCAAAGAGTTTAAAGATCTTACTCAGAAATTTGAGAATGTTACATTATTTAATGCCTCCGATATTATTGATGAAGCACGGCTTATAAAAACAAAGGAAGAAATTAATAATATTAAAAAAGCAGCTCAACTAGGTATTATTGGATTTAAAAGAATATTAGAGGATATTAAAGAAGGAAAAACGGAATTAGAATTAGCTGCAGAAGCAGAATATGAAATGAGAAGAGCTGGTTCAGAAGGGACATCATTTGATACAATTGTGGCTTCTGGTTATCGATCTGCATTTCCTCATGCCAAAACTTCTGAAAAACCTATTGAAAATGGAGATATCATTATTGTAGATTTAGGTGCAAAATATAATGGATATTGTTCAGATATGACACGGACATTTATCTTCAATGAGAAAAATTCTAAAAACTTCGAAAGAAAAGCAGAATTATTAAATTTAGTGAATGATTGTGAAGAATTTATATTAGAACAAATAATGGATAATAAAAAAGCAGTTGATTTAGATGAAGCAGCAAGAATCTTTTTTAAAAATAAAAAGATAGAGTGGAGTTCAAGATTCATTCATAGTCTAGGTCATGGAGTTGGAATAGATATTCACGAATTTCCATATTTATCCAACTCTTCTGTTGACATTTTAAAAGAAGGAATGTGTATTACAGTTGAACCAGGATTATATATACCTAATTTAGGAGGAGCAAGAACAGAAGATCTAATCCTAGTTGAGAAAAATGGATATAATCTTTTAACTAACACTGAAAAATTTTATTATTGACTTAAAATTATTACCTTATATTTTATTCATTCTATTTTTGTTATTAATTAAAGGATTTCTAACAATTAAGCTTATCAAACTAAATTTAAAACTTTGAACTATCATTCCCTGAAGGAAATGGATTCGTAGTCCCTATGATTCAATTACAATCGTAGACACTACAGGATAGGTCTCTATCCTTATATCATCAATATCATAATCATGAATATAATCACCTAGTATATTAATACATCCTACTACATCTCTATCTTGCGTATATCCACAATGAGGACATTGAAATTTCCTATCATTTGCCTCAACTGGATTCTTACAAATTGGACAAGTAGAGGACGTATCAGCTTCATTTACCGGAATTAACGTAATTCCAAGCTCCTCACACGTGTTTTGGATTTTCTTAAGAAAAAGATTGTAAGACCAGAAGTTTTGTATCATCGTATGTATCTTCTTCTTATTACGA
>CAZBEU010000129.1:0-3107 GCA_964491005.1 uncultured archaeon
TTTTAGGAGGTGGAACTTCAAAATCATAACTAAAAGTTGGAACTATAATTGTATATTCTTTTTTTAAAAAGGCATTTATTAATGCTTTAGCGCCTCCCTGAAGATATCCAAATGATTTTAATGAAGAATGAATACAAATTAATCTTGATTGTAAATTTAATTCATCTATTCCTGCTAATATATCCTCTATAGTTATATACATTTTAGCAATTAGATCTCATATTTTTATTTTTTTGTAAGATATAAAAAGCACAATCAAATTCTTTTAAATCAGTATTTTTTACTATTTCTATTTCGCTTTTTAGGTGTTTAACTTTTTTTAGGTCTTCTTTTCTTAAATTTGCCTCATTTATATTTTTTATTATCTCTTCAAGTGGTTTGTAATAATCTGTCCACCAAAATCCCTCTGGTAATGTAAAATAATCATATAATCTAAAACCATTTTTCTCTATACATACTTTATTTTTTTCTAATTTTTTAATTGATTCATGTAATACAAAAAAACCATTATTTTTAAGAAGTTTATAACAGACTTTAAATGATTTCTCAAATCCTATAATATGAATAACTCCTTCTGCCCAAATTATATCGAAGCTCTCTTTCATAAAATTATTATCCAAAAGATTATAATTCATTACTATTATTTTTTTCAGAAGATTTTGTTCTTTTATTTTTTTTTTTAAAATATCTAATGCTTTTTTATCTATATCAATTCCTATGATAGAACCATTACTTAATTTTAATAATTCAATACTACTCTGTCCAGTACCACAACCTATATCTAAAATCTTAGGATAAGTCATTGATGGTAATAATGAGAAGGCTTTTCGTGTGAATTTAAGAAAATTAGTTTTGTATTTTGAATCAAGTTCATTTATTTTCATATTATTCTAATTTTCATTATATATTATTTCTTATAAAAAGAATTATAGTATCTATTTATTAATTAAAATAATGATGGACCTGACGATATTCACCCTTAAAATGTGTAACAAATGTGTAACAAAAAGTCAAACCCATTGAGATTCAAATCCATTACAAATTACTCATTCTTGAATATCGTGATTCTTAAAATTATAAGATCACATTAATCCCAGTAATTTGCTATAATAATCATTAAATATAAAGAATAATATTAGTTATTTTAAGGTTCAGGTTGAGGATATAGTAGTATACCCATAAATCAACATTTCACAATGTAGATTTATATCATTTCATTTTTTTGATGCTTATCTGTAAATAAAAAATTTAACCATTTTTTATGATTATAGTACCTTCAACAAAGATCATCCCTTTCTGCCCAACATCACGACCCTGATCATGTTCATCCGCCCAAGAACAACTCACATTCCAACCTAAATCCAAAAAAAAAGAAGGAATGTTTTTAATATCAATTCCCCATTTTAAATGCTTTGAATATGGATTTGCTATAAAATTTTTTAGTGACCTATCAATATCTCTCTCTGAAGCATTATTTGATTCATTTTCAATTAATATTGAACTCCATCGAGAGATTTGCATTATATCAACAAAGATTTCACTCTTTTCCATACTTAATTTTGCAATTTCTCTAATTAGAGTTTTTGCATCCTGTTTTTCTATGTAATATACAAGGCCCTCTAAGATCCAAAATGTAGGAACATCTTGTATAAAATTTTTTTCTATTAGATGTGAAATCCATATAGGATTTGAGAGATCGGTACTAATTCTTATTAAATTGCATAGAGGTTTTTTTTCTCTTAAATGTTCTTTTTTGTATTTAATTATTGTTGGAAAATCAACTTCAAAAATTGTATGTGTATTAGTTTGAAGGGATTTTAGTCTATATGCTCGAGTATCTAAACCAGCACCTAAAAGAACAATTTGAGATTTTTCATTTTTTTTACACCAAGGAATTATTAATTTATCCTCAATATAATGAGAACGAATTATGGGATAATCCATTTCTGAATAACGGATGTGATTCTTTAAATAAGATGTCAAGTTACCTGCTAATTTCTTTGCAAATGGATCGATAAGGAGAGGGTTTTCTCTTTTAGATTCTTGATACCTATAATGAGCCATTAAACGAGCTGTGAAAGGAATGCCTGCGTTCTCATCAAGTATATCTTGTTTTAGATATGATTTATTTTCTAATACCTTATCTATATTGAACTTTTTTTCCTTCTCAAATTTCTGAAATGAAGAAAATTTCTTTCCGATTTCTTTCCTTTGTCCTAATTTCTCTTTTTTTTTTATATGTGTTTTTTTTTTTCTAAAATAAGATAAAATCTTTAACATTTCTAGATATGCAAATATGATTAGACCATCTGGTTCAATATGAACAATGATTTTATGTTTATCATCTTTTGCTCCAACAATATGACCTTTCCCTTTAGTAGAAGTTGCAATAATTTTTTCGTTAGTAATGTTTATTATTGAATATTTCAATCCAGAAACCTTTATTGAGCGAATATTGTTAGATTTCCAAGCATCTATGATCCTACTTAAATCCGCTTTTATATTCCAATTATCCGTAGAAAAGAGGAGTCTACCTTTTCTTTTTACTATTGCAATAGAAGTAATAAAGGGTAAATCTTGAATTAGCTTTAAAGCAATTTTTTTGTAATTCACTACTTCTTCTCAAATTTTCTGATGTTTAATAATAAAATAGTAGATTCTGAATTTAAAACTTTTAAACCTAAAAAAATAATAATAATCTTGAAATCAAACTTCAATGATTATTGCCTTATTAGTTATTAAAATGCTTGAGAATGATTTTTCTTTAAATTTTGATATTCAAACTTTTTTATATTGAAAAATTTATGCGAAATTATGGTTATCATATATATAATTAAAGAATGGACCTGACGGGGATTGAACCCGTGACCTCGTGATTGCGAACTTCACGTTATTAGATGTATTATCCAATAAACACGCGATCTTCCACTAATCTACAGGCCCATAAAATAATATATTGAATATTAAAATAATTACTCTTAAAAATAATTTTTTGTTTCAATTTAATAAGATCTAAAAATCATTTTAATTTATTTTATAATAAGAGAATGCAGAATATAGACAAAAAAAAAATAAGAATAGAAAATAGAAAATATAAAAAAATAGCT
>CAZBEU010000130.1:0-1584 GCA_964491005.1 uncultured archaeon
AAATTATTTTTATCAATATTTCCAGAAATAATCGTATATTTATCTTTTATAGTGATATTATTATTGCCTATTGATATTTTAAATTCGTTTTTAGATATATTAAATCACACCTTTTTATTATTCTTTCAATTTATTTAGAAATTTTTTATATTCTTCTTCTTTTTTTTTCTTTCTTTCACGGATTATATTAAGAGGATCTTTATTATCATCTTTTTGAATAAGATATTTTTCTTCAAATGAGTTTCCAAATTTAGATTTAAATTGTTTTATTTTTTCTGTAATTTTTTCATTAATAGTTTCATTTTTAATTGCTTTCTCAGAGATTTCAGATAATTTTTCTCTTTTTTTTTTTCTTCTTCTTCTTTCAAACTCTTTATCAGAATATTTAAAGTAATCCTCATAAGATTTTTTCTGTTCTTCTTGAGTTTTCTTTAATTCTTCGATTTTTCGTTTTTCCCTTGATTTTTCTATTATTTCTTTTCTTTCTATAAATTCTTTTTCTGTTAGTTTATTTTCGATATTTTTAACGAAATCATTAAATGTAATATTAGGATCTTTCAGAAATTCTTTTTTAAAATCTGCGATAATTATTGGACTAATATCATTAGGAATTTTTGAAATAGTTTCTTTTAATTTTTCTTTTATTATTTTATTGTAAAATTTATCTATTTTATCGATTATAGCAATAAACGATGAATTATTATTGAGGGAATCTAATAAATCTGACCAATTATTATAGGTTATTGATGGAACATATGATGTTTCTTGAATAACTTTTGAGATTTGTTTAGTATCTATAAGAAATAAACCTATTTTCTTTAGAAAATTTTGATCTGCATTCAATAATTTTATTTTATTTAAGTAAACATCTTTATATTTTTTTATTAGAGTATCTTCGAAAATAATATATTTTTTTAAGTTATTATTGATAATATTAATCAAATTTAAACATAGGTCATTTATATTTGAAGCATTTTGTTTGATATTTATTTTTAATTCTTCATTTTCAATATAATTTTCAATAAATTGATTTATACTATTGTTTTTAACAAGAATCGAATTAAGATAACTAATTTTACTTTGTATCTCTTCGATTGGATAAAAAAATTGTTTTATATTATCAAGATCGAAAATTCTATCCTCCATATATATCACATTATAATAAAAAATATAATTTTAAATTTCTGGAGGACCAGAGGATTTTTTTTTATTAATACTATTTTTATTTTGTTTTTTTTCTTTAATTTGGATGTTACTTACAACATCTTGTCTTTCAACATGAATGGCAGTACCTCCTACAAGATTTAATGAGTTATAAAAAAGATCAAATGTTAAAAGACCAGTATGAATTACTTTAAATAGAGCAACTCTTGTACCTCTTTCAATATCAGAGCCAGAATATCCTTTTGTGAGATTTATTAATCCCTTCAAATTTATTTTCTTTTCTACCTCATTCCATAAGATATTGTCATCAAATTCAGTGATGTTACGTCCAAATTTAGATTCTAAACCTTGATGTATTTCTTTGATTTTTTTATATTCGGTTTCTAATGATTCTTGAATTTTTTTATCTACTCCTATATT
>CAZBEU010000131.1:0-3404 GCA_964491005.1 uncultured archaeon
TAACAAGTTTCTTTTTTAGTTTCTTTATTTTATATCTTATTTTTAAAAATATAAGAGCAAAATTTCTTAAAAAACTCTTAAAATGTGATTATATTATATTATCACTTTTTCTAATATTAATTCCTACAGCAGAAAGTATTGAATTGATTCATTTGGGGGTATATATTGATCAGATTACCACATTAAATTTAACATTCTATATTTTTTATATAATGCTTTTTATTATTCATCTGATTTCAAGAAAAAAAGAATTAAAACCTAAAAAATTATTGTTGAAATCTGAAATTATAATAGGATTTATTTTAGCAGGAACTACAATCTTTTATTATCTATTTTTAATAATTCCAGGGCAATTTATCAGAATAATCGTACCATTGATAATTTCTCTTTGTTATGTTTACATGCTTCTATTGATTACTTATAAAGAAGAGATTTTTAATAATCAAATAATTCAAATTCTAATCGTTTTTGATATGCTAGTTTTAATTGGTCTTAGCGTGTCTTTACCATCATTTATAAATTTAGAATTAGAATTCTGGGATTCTCTCGGAGTTATAAATACTATAAATTGTAGTCTATATATTTTTCTTATAGAACTTTTTATATTTTATTTCATATCCGAAAAAAGATTATCAAGAAAATTTTCTTCTCCTATTCAAAAGTTAATAATTTTTATATGCTATATTTTAGCAGGAACTACTATTTTTTACTATTTATTTTCAATAATTCCGGGAGAATATATCAGAATAATAGTCCCATTGACAATCTCCCTATTTTATCTCTACATACTTTTAATAATTACTCATAAAAAAGAGATTTTTAACAATCAAGTAATTCAAATTTTAATCATTTTGGATATGCTAATTTTAATTGGTCTTATAGTGTCATTACCAACATTTATAGGATTAGAATTAGAAATAAAGGATTCTCTTGGATTTATTAATACTACTAATTTTAGTCTATATATTCTTTTTTCGGTTCTTTTCATATTTTATTTGATATCTAATAAGAGATTATCAGAAAAATTCTCTTCTCGACTTAAAAAAGTTCAAATGATTATATGTTATATTTTAGGTGGAACTACAGTGTTTTATTATTTATCTTATATTATTCCAGGTCAATATATAAAAATAATATTACCATTAACAATTACTTTCTCTTACTTATATCTTCTTCTCTTATTTTCACATAAGAAAGCTATTTTTAATAAAGAATTGGTTCAAAAATTCATCCTTTTAGATATTTTAGTTTTAATATGCTCAATAATACTCATTCCGACATTTATTCAACTTGAATTAACGACAATAAATAACGCTGTGGAAGTAAAATATATTTTTATTTTCTCCCTATTATTATTATTTTTGTTTTTAAAATTTGCCGAATTTACAAGTGATAAATTAAAATTACGATCAATAGTACTATCATATATTAAAATAGCTCTTATTCTATCTTGGTTCTTAATTTGTTTATCTGGAGAATTTATTATCTATAACTATTTTGATATTCAATTACTCTTGGATTCTTATTTAATAGGAATTCTAATAAGTAGTATTTCTATTATTTCTTTTCTTATTTTTAGTAGTTATGTTATTAAATTAATAAAGAATTTAGGAAAATTTTATTATTTTATCGAAAAACTCCAATTATCAGATAGAACATTTAGGGTACAAAAGATTTTAGAATTAGTATATATTTATGGTATACTAGTTAGTATTTCGCTTATTTTGAGTTCTTCAATTTTATATATTAGTCTGATATTTGAAGATATGATTATTTTAGAGGTTTTTAATCTTATTACATTTTCGAGTTTCTTCTTCATTTTATTGCATCCTTTATTTATTCTCTATAAAGATAATGTAAATTTACCTCAAATAAATCAGATGATAAAGAAATTTTCTCCCTTATTTTTAATTATAGTTATAGAAATAATATATTCAGAAATTTTCTGGATTCTATTATCTTATGATATAATTCAAATTCTACTATATTTTTCAAGTATTGTTCTTATTACCTTTTTATATATTATGAATAAATCCAAACTAAAAGACTCAAAATTCTTGAAAAAATACTTTTCTTTATTTATAGAAATTATACTAATATGCTTGAGTATCTTTTATAATGTGTTAGATTATTTCATTTTTGGATTTATAGTTTTATATTTACTTATCTCGTTAGAAAGACCTGATGATATGAGGTATAAAGCCATTTTGTATCTTTCTGTAAGTATTATTGGTTTTCTAAAGATAATTAAAGTATTAGAAAGTGCAGACATTTTAAAAAGTATTTTAGAGCTTCCATTGAGTATATTTATGATAATATATCTTATGAATTTTAATGTGATTTTACTCACTTCAATGAGTTTAAACTATAAAAAACAGAATTATATTGAAAAATATATGTTATTTGGATTTACAGCAAGTAGTTTATTTTTCTATATTCTTAGCTTTACACCAATATTATTGATTTATGATATAACTATTAGTTCCATGGTTTTACTTTTCTTTGTTATTGCTGATTTTTATATTAATGAGAATCCTATGTATAAAGTTTTCCTTAGACCTTGGTTTGTTTTATTATTTTTTAATCTAACTAGTTGGATCTCATATTCCTTTCTTTTTATTGACCTAAATTATGAGATTTATAATATAATTTTAACATTTACACTGACATCTAGCATTACTTCCCTATCTTTTGTATTATTGAACAACAATCTTCCTGATAAACTCAGAAAACCGACCTATATAATATCACTTATTATAGTTTCTCTAATGACTCCTATTTTTATTTATACGTTATTAATCTCCTATTTTGGTTTCTTTGCTGAAGATGTAATAATGATTATAATTCTTTTAAATATAATGATTCTTTTATTTTATTTCTCGATTGGTATTTATCATTGGCAAATTTCATGGATAATATGGAAAATAGGTTGGAAAATATGGTTTTCAGTACCTTTAATTAATTTTTATCTAATTTATAAAAATATTGTTGGTTTGGATCTATTCACCAAAGCCGTCAATCTATTTGGATATTTTAGAATAGAAGGGTCTCTAATTATAACGATAATAATTTGCTCATTAATGTATCTTCCTGTTCTTTATTCTGCAATAAGAAAATATTTTACTGTTATTATTATGACTGTTTGGGGTGAATCTTTAGCACTAACTCTCTGGGCAGGTCAAAATCTATTCAAGGATGATTTGATACTTTCAAATCTATTTTTTGGGCTTGCTTCTTTATTTCTTTTAGGATGTTTTCTTTCAATTCTTCTTTTTCTGTTTTTATTTTTATGTTTTTTAATTTCTGTTCTTTTTCTATTGCTTCCCATTCTTCTTTGGTTACTATCTTAAAATCCCATGTTTCATTATTTTCTGGTTCACATTCTTCTTTATATTTTTCTGCTT
>CAZBEU010000132.1:0-3954 GCA_964491005.1 uncultured archaeon
AGCTCCTGTTTCGCCAAGTGAGCGTGTAAAAACCATAATTCCCCCAGCTATTATTCCTTGTTTTATACTTGGTAAAGTTATTCTTCTAAATACTGTAAAACTTGAGGCCCCCAAAGTGCGAGCTGCTTCTTCAACACCTCTATTTGATCTTTCTAATACACTTATAATTGGTCGAACCATATATGGAAAAGTAAATGTAACATGAACAAAAAGTATCATAAAAAATCCAGGATAAAATAATCCAAGACCTTGAGGTCCCCAAAACATAAAGATAGAAAATCCCAATGCTGCAGAAGGAATTGCAATAGGAATATCAAGAATAGTATCCAATATAGTAATAGCTCTTCCCCATTTTCGTCTCGTAATAATAAATGCAAACGGAATTCCAAAAATAAGCGTTATTAAAACAGCCAATCCTGCAATTTGAATAGAATTGATAATTGCTACATATAAGAATGCCCATTTATTATCTTCATTAAACATTTGATCTCCTATTTCAAAGATATTAAATTGACTGATTATATAAAATGAGGGAATTAAAATTAGGATTACAAGTCCGAGAACAGCAAGAGTGTTTCTAATTCGTCTTAAGTTTAAATTACTTAATTTTTTTTCTATTTTTGGTAAAACAGTTTTTATTGGAAAACCGACTCTTCTTGTAAATAGTTTTACTGAGAATAATAATAATATTGAAATTATAATCATAATTCCAGCTAAAAATGATGCTGCTGGTATAGCTAATTGTCTACGAAATCCAACAATTACAATTGGTGCTGTATCAACAAGACCTGAGAGAAAAATCGAAGCGCCAGTTTCTCCAAGACTTCTAGTGAATCCAAGAATAGCTCCAGCAATTATTCCTTCTTTCATTAATGGAAGTGTAATTGTTCTAAAAACAGTAAAGCTTGGAGCACCTAAAGTTTTGGCGGCATCATCATAAAGAGTATCTAATTTTTCTAAAACAATTTTCATGTTACGAACTATATAGGGAAATGTAAAAACAATATGACCTAATAATAATAAATTGTATCCAGGTGTGATATTAAAGATCCCCCAAAAAAGTAAGACTCCAATACCCAATGATCCTGTAGGTACTGCTAAAGGTAAATCAACCAATGAATCTAATATTTTTTTTCCTTTAAAATTATAACGTGTTAAAATTATTGAAATTGGAAATGCTAGTAAAATACTAATAAAAACTGCTGTTCCTGCTATTGAGAATGAAGTTAATAATGCTTTTGAAATGATTTTCCATTGTAAATCTCCTAATAAATCATCATTGAAGACATCTTCATTAATAGAAGGAATATTGAGAAAAATATTAAAAAAAATATAGAGAATGGGTCCTATAATGACTAATAAAAAGAAGATTATAGTTGTCGCATCTAGACCTTTTCGATAAACAGGTTTTGAAAAAAACCTATCAAATTTTAATAATATTGGTAGCTTATGTTCCGAATCTTCTTTATTATCCACTTGAAGTTGATCTAAAATTAAATTTTGTTTTTTCAATATTATCTCCATTTATTATAGTAAATTAGGCTGTAGCTCTGCATAAAAGCCATAAATCAGGTATTTTTAAAATTACATCTCCACTAGTTGGGGCTTTTAATTCAGGTATGGTTATATTATAAGCTATTCCACTATTTTCATAATTGAAAACATCTAGGGGTAATGATATTGAGGAATTTATAGGTCTAAAACCATAATTTAGTGCTGATTCTACTGTTGATGGTTCTTCAAGAAAATCAAGAAAAGCTTGTGCAACTTCTCTTTGTTTTTCACTTATCCAATCTGCGTTTAAAATACAAAAAGGATGATCACTATATAATGTTCCTTCTTCTGGATAAATAGCAATAATCTTTCCTCCTGATGCAGAGTTAGAAATATCTCTAAGTAAATTTTCATAAAGAAAGGCAATACTTAAACTATCTGGACCTTTGGAAGCCATATATTTTGCAAGAAATCCAGTTGACCCTCCATACAATATAGCACTAGATTCAAAAACTTTTAACCAATTTTGATTAGTTGTATTTGTTAGTTCATTCATTGTCAAATTTTCTGATGTAATTCCTGAGGCAGCAGATAATGCCATAATAGTGGTCATAAATCCCGAATTTGATAATCTTGGATCTGTATGAGCCATTTTTAAATTTACATTTGGATTTAAATTTAGGTTGTAAAGATCTTTAAATCCTTTAATATTATAAGTTTGATTTATAGACTCCCATGTGGCAATAATGATTGGTGAGTAGATTGTTTTTACAGATTCATTTATCATTATTATTGGATCAACAGCTTTGGTTAATTGAGCCCATTTTGTATTAAGTAGTGGCATCCAAATTGAACTTGCAGGACTCCAAATTGTTGGAAATATTTCACCATTTAAAATACTTATCATAGAGTCTGATGATCCATATGGTTGCATATCAATAGTAATTTTTTCATTAGGATGAGAATTATGCCATTCATCCATAAAATTAATATAAGCAATATTCATCCAACTGGCTTTTTCAGAACTATATATTATTGTTATGTGTGTTCCACCTTCTCCTCCAATTATTAAAAGAGCCGATAAATTTCCAATAAAAAAACCAAAAATAAATAATCCAACTAGCTTAGTTTTGTTTTTTTTTCTGACCCTACGATTTTTAATCATGATTAGAATTTGTTATTTTTTTATAAATCTATAAAATAGTGAATTTATGAAATGAATGACCTGATATATCCATCAAGAAAATAGAATAAAATTCCAGCGGTTATACCTATGAAAAATACAAGTAAAAACGTTATTTTTGTATTCATTGCAGTATTTTCTTCCAATAAATATAAATAAAAATTTTATTTTAAGAATTATAATAATTATCTTTGATTAATGAGAATTATAGACTGTATTTGTTTAAAAAATTATTATGTATAGTCTATATAGTAGTATATAGAGTATAGAGAAATCTAAAATATTCAGAGCCTTAACCTTATATCTATCGAAGAATAAAAGTTAATAAAAATAAATAAAAAAAAGTGATAGATGCTATTAATAATCACAACTGAAGGATTTTTTAGACATAAAAAAAAAAAATTAAAATTTTTTTTTTTCATTAGAAAATTTATATTTATTTATCAACGGAAATATATATATCAAAATCATTTTATACTGAATAATAAGGATTTTCTTCGATTATACTAAAATATGAGTCTTTATTACTTAATTATTCAAATAAATTTAGGAAATTCCAAGTTTCTATGCTATTCTTTCTCTCTCAAGATAAAAAACCAATTAATTAAAAAAGATTTTAATATTGAGGTTTTAAGATGTTTCTATAAATTTTTTAGACTTATATTCAATTAAAGATAAATTACAAAATAATCTGTAAATTCTTATGTTTATTAAGTATTGTTAGTTCTTTCTCTGAAAAAAAATCTGTATATCCTAAATCTATTAATTTCTTAAGCTTTGAAAATTGTCTTGTCTCTATATAGGAATTGATTTTCAATTGAAATGCTTTCTTAATAAAGGGGAACTTTAATGAATTAATTGTTTTAAATAATTTATAAAGAGAAGATAAAGAATAATAATTCATTATCTCTCCAAATTTTCCTTCATCATCAATAAAAATCAGTTTGACCATATCACATTCCAAAAACTCAAGATATTTAAAATCACTTCTAGATATCATTTTTATAATATCCAAACGATCTCTATCATTATTTTCTCTAATTTTATCAATTACAGCCAAAAAAAACACCCTCCTTTCGGGGGGTGATGAATTTTGCTTTTGTAAATTGTTAACCTCTCATCATTTAAAAACAAAAAAAAAATATAAAGATAATTAATGCACCTTGTTCGACAAGTTCAATTTAAATCCTCAGACCTCTTGGAAAAGATCACTTTTCTCTCAAAAAACTTGTATAATGTTGCAACCTACACGATTAGGCAGAGATTCTTCAAGGATC
>CAZBEU010000133.1:0-2124 GCA_964491005.1 uncultured archaeon
TAATTAGTAGGTTATTATATTCATAGAATAAAAAAAAGTTATAAAATTAGCGTTTATATTATTTATGAGCGAAAAGCTGAAAGATAATAAAGATTAAAAATGAATATAAGCTTCAATATTCTATAATTGATAAAAATATAATATAATATTAAAGAAAAAATTAAATTTATGATTCCTTAATAACTAATCGAGAAAAAGAAATATAAAATAAATGAAATCTATATTTTTACAAAAATTTCTAAATAAAATTGGAGAAGATAATTTTTTCTATTCAAAAATTAGGAGGTGTGAAAATATGTTAAAATTTTGTAGTGATTGTGGTGCAATTATGCTACCATCCAAAAATAAAAATAAAAAAGTTCTAGTGTGTACTTTATGTAAAAAAACCATACATATAGATGATGATATCATTGCTGCTTACACATTTTAAGTGAATAGCTCTTAAAGATAATAATTATGATTTCTTAAACAATTATTCTTAAGATATGGAAATTTCTTACAAGCGATTGGTTTTATATCATTAATTATACATAGATTCGATTTTAAAAAAGGACAAAAACCAATAGAGTTTAATTTTATTATATATTCTAAACCTAATTTTAAACCATCAATAATAGTTTTAAAATCTATTGGAACTATGATAGTATTATATTCTTTATTAGGATTGACAATTCTAAAATATAACATTAGAGAAGATTCTTTAATTCTATGATATTTATGATTATTTTCTATAAATCTTATTAAATTATTAAATCTTCTATTGAAATATTGATAATTATTATTTTCTATTTTATTAACTGAATCGCCCTCATAATTGTTATTATCTTTATGTAAATAGATTTTAAATTAATCATTATATATTTTAATAATTCCTTTCTCTCCATTTTTCGCCATATTTCTATATCATATTTTTGAATAGGAACACTGAAACCTACTTTACAATTTCACCAAAAGAAAGCCCATTCCTTCAGGTATGGGATGAATTTTGGGAGAAAATACAAAACTCACACAGTCCTTATTTTTAAATATAGTAAAAATATTTTATAAAACAATGATGATATATTAGAAAACCAATAACATATCATTATACTACCGTAGGGACTACGGGAATTCACGCCTTTGGAGATCGTATAAGACCTCATTTAATTGAGGCAGTGGTCGAGGAATTAGGAATCCAAATCCTTCAGGGTTTGGTAGTTCAAAAAACTCACCACATCTAAGACATTTAAATTCTTTAGATTTTAGACTCAAGATGGATACATCTTAATATTACCAAATTAAGGAAATATCTTTAAAATATTTCGGATATTTCTTTAATTTTTTTTTTATTTGGCAATTTAAGTGTTAAAAGAAAAGGTTCCTCCTGAACATTACTTTTTAAATTAAGATCATGAGGTAAGCCATTTTTCATCAAATTTTTTAATTCATCTGAGATAAGATCATTTGATATTCCTTGAGAATGAAGCATTTCTAATCCATTCCTCACCACTCCTTTCATAAGTTTAAATATATTTTTAAACATCCAATTAAATTTTCCAAATGGATTTAAAAATCTTTTTCCTTGAGTTATTAACCAATCTCTATCTAAGTATGTAGATGCATAAGCCTCACCTACTAAACGATATATTTCTCTACTTGATAATTCAGAAGTTCGCATCATCGGGTGAAATAAATCATAATGCTTATAATTATTGCTAGTAATCATATCAGCATCTTTCATTTCTTGAAAAAATTCAGTTCCTGGAAAAGCAGTAATCGGTGTAAATTGCATACATGTTAGATCCAAGCTTCTCGCGAACTGGATTGTTTGATGTACCATTGTTTTGGTCTCACCTGGAAACCCTATAATTATTCCTCCAAATATAGAGATTCCTCGATCATGAAGCATAGAAACTACTTTTCGAGTCATTTCTGGTGTAACATTACCTTTATTCATAGCCTTTAAGCTTTGTTTATGTACTGTCTCTATTCCTAAAAATATTTGACGCATACCAGCTTTATGCATTAAATCTATAATCCATGGATTTCTATATAAAGTATCAACTCTTGATTGAGCACTAAAATAGAACTTATTCTGAATACCAGATCTTATAATTGTGTCTAAAATTTTTTTCGTTCTTTTTA
>CAZBEU010000134.1:0-1793 GCA_964491005.1 uncultured archaeon
AAAAGGATAATGAAAAAATCGAAGATTTGAATCAGGCAAACATTATTGTAGCTACTTATGAAGCAATTGATTATATTCTTAGAAGCGGTAATAAAGAAGTTCTTGGGAATATTTCTACAATAATTCTTGATGAAATTCAAACACTTATAGATCCAGAAAGAGGATTTCTTCTTGATGGCTTCATAGCCAGATTAAAATTAATATTTGATAATGCACAGTATTTATATTTAAGTGCAACAATTGGAGAACCCGAAATTTTAGCAAATAAATTAGCAAGTAAATTAATTCGTTATAGAAATCGACCTGTACCATTAGAGAGGCATCTTATATTATGTCAAAATGATAATATTAAATTAAATTATATTTTTACACTAACAAAAGAAGCATTCTCAAAAAAATCAAAATATGGATATAAAGGACAAACAATAATATTTACTCATGCCAGAAAAAAATGTGAATCTATCGCAAAAAACCTTAGAAATAAAGGATTAAACATAAGATCATATCACTCAGGATTAACAAATGAGGAAAGAAAGATAATAGAATTTGAATTTCAATCTCAAAAGATTGCTGGAGTTGTATCTACAGCAGCATTAGCAGCAGGTGTTGATTTACCTGCGAGTCAAGTAATTTTTGAGTCTCTTGCCATGGGGATTAAATGGCTTACTGTAGCAGATTTTGAACAAATGCTTGGTAGAGCTGGAAGACTCAAAAAACATGAATTAGGAAAGATATATTTACTTGTCCAACCAGAAAAGATATATAATCCACGAATGGATACATCGGAAGAAAATATTGCTATTCGCCTTCTTAATGGTAAAATAAAAGATTTTGAATTAGAGCCAAATGAAGATAGATCACTTACAGAATTATTAGCATTTATATCAGTATACCCTAATGGAGTTTCTAAAGACCAATTAAATACTTTTTATAAATATTTAGTTAATGGTGATTACGAACAAAATACTTTGATAAATAAGTTATTTGATAAAAAATTGATACAAAAATGGGAGGGAGACAAATTAAAATGCTTTAAACTGGGAAATGCAATTGCTAAATCGTTTATTACAATTGAAAAAAGTATTGAAATAATTAATATGATCAAAAAGAGAACTTATTCTATTAAAGAGATTGTATTAAATCTCAAAGCTCTAAGAAATATATATATCTCTAGAAGTACTGTAGCAGATCTTTCAAAAAATGTAAATATGAAATATTTTTCTAATAATTTCTTTAGCGCAAGTATTTTGTCACTAATGGATGCAGAATATGTAAAGAAGAGAAAAAAATTTTCTCAAGAATTTATAAATCTTGTAATAAAATGGACTAATGATATTTTTATTTGCTCTTGTAAAGATAAACCTTATTGTGAATGTGGAAGATTAAATCTTGAAAAAATTATCCTTGAATTAAGAACTATTGATAATTTTTCAATTCAAGAAATTCATAATTATCTGGAAGAGAATTACAGTATTTTAATATTTAAAGGTGATTTAATAGATTATTTCGATAATTTAATCTATTCTTTTGAGAGCATTAAAAATATGGTAGAAGGAATAACAAATTTAGAAGAATCATATAAAAAAGAACTATTAGAGATTCCGTTAATTATAGAAAATATAAAAGGATAATATTTTAAAAAGTAATAGACATATTTCTAAATTGTATGTATTTCAACAATATCCTTATCCTCTAAATCATAATCTAATCCAACCTTCTTTCTCTTTTGTCTGGCATTTTTTCTTATAACAACTGCAAAATCAAATAATTCTACAAAGGTTCTATGAATTTTA
>CAZBEU010000135.1:0-3541 GCA_964491005.1 uncultured archaeon
TAATTCAATTCATATATTATTTGCTTCAAAATATGATTATAATATTATAATTTTTGAAATAAATATGAAAGAGATTAAAAGAGCAATCATAAGTGTTTATGATAAAAAAGGTGTTGTTGAATTTGCTAAAGTTTTATCAAACGAATTCAATGTAGAAATTCTTTCTACTGGGGGAACAGGAAAAATATTAGCTGAAAATAATATTAATTTTATAAAAATATCTGAATATACAGGATCACCTGAAATGTTTGATGGGAGGGTTAAGACGATTCATCCTAAGATTGAAGGGGGTATTCTTTATAGAAGAGATAATGATAATGACACACAAGATGCTAAAAAAAATAATATTCTTCCTATAGATATGATAATATGCAATCTCTATAAATTTAAAGAAGCAATTTCAAAACCAAATACTACATTAAATGACGCTTTAGAGATGATAGATATTGGAGGTCCTCTTATGATCCGAGCAGCGGCAAAAAATTTTCCTGACGTCGTTGTTATTCCAAATTCAAATTACTATGATTCTATTATAAAGGAACTAAGAGATAATAATGGAAAAATATCAGATAATATGAGAGCTTCATTGGCACAAGATGTTTTTACTATTATGGCGGATTATAATGCAGAGATTGCTAATTATCTTCAAAGATACTTTAATCCTAATATTAAACTGAATAATACTATCATTAAAGTCTATGAAAAAGTACAAGATTGTAGATATGGAGAAAATTGGGATCAAGCAGCGGCTTATTATAAAGATATTTCTGCTAAGTATGGGTTGCATTCTTTTAAGCAACTAGGGGGAAAAACTATCTCATTTAATAATTATTTAGATATTGATGCTTGCATTCAAATGTTATTAGATTTTGATATAGATAATCATGTAACTGCTATATTAAAACATACATCTCCTAATGGGATGGCTTTAGATAAAACAAGTCAATTAAAATCTATTGAAAAGGCATTTAGTTGTGATCCTCTTTCTGCTTTTGGTGGAATTTGGGGTGTTAATCAACCCTTAACAACCGAGGTTGCTGATTATATTGTTAATAAAAAAAATATCTATATTGAAGTATTAATGGCTCCTTCTTTTGAATCTGAAGCACTTGAAATTTTAAAAACCAAGGAACAATTAAGAATTTTACAATTTGATAATTTTCTAACAAAAAGAGAAGAAATTTATAATAACCTTGAATTTAGATCAACATTAGGAGGTATGTTAGTAGAAGAGTATGATCATAAACCTGTTATTAAAGAATGGAATGTTGTAACTGAAAAACAAGTCAATGAGATTGAGAAAGAAGCTTTAATTTTTGCTTATAAAGTATCAAAATGGGCAAAATCTAATTCTGCATGTTTTGCCCAAATATATGACACTGGAGTATATTCTATAGGAATAGGAGCTGGTCAGCAAAGTAGGGTTCATGTAGTAAAATTAGCAGCCCAAAAGGCACGAGAATTTGGACATGAAGAATATATGAAAGGATCTTTTATGGGGACTGATTCATATTTTCCATTTCCTGACGGATTAGAAGCGGCAGTAGAAGCCGGAGCAAAAGCAATTATTAATCCTGGTGGGTCTATAAGGGATAAAATGGTTATTAAAAGAGCAAATGAACTTAATTGTGCCTTAATCTTTTGTGGAAAAAGAGTATTTAGGCATTAGATTGAATTATTTATAAAATTTTCTTATACAATTTTTTTTATTTTCTCAGAACTGAAAATATTCATTGTCCTTTTTCAGAAAGCTAAATTCTTATTTTCTTTTTTCTATTTATCAATAATATAATTATAAAATCAATTTTTTCTAGAATTAGATAAATTTCATTTCTTAATCAAAAATATTTATATTTGAGTAAAAATAATTTATAATACTTAAAAATTGTATTAATTGAAATTATTTTTTATTAGTTCAATTACTGATACTTTAGGATTAACTTTATGAAAAGGGGCTTTTGAAAAAATGGATTTTTTTTTAAAAAACGTAAGAGAAACATTAGAAGCAATTAATAAACTTATAGAGAATAATGTAAATATGGTTAATACAAAACGAATTAGAAGACATAATAAAATAAAAGCATCGAATCGATCAAAAATAAACTTTATTTGGAGATCTTTAGCATTGCTCGAAGAAAATGGCGTATTGGAAATGAATGGTTCTGTAAGCCCAAGATGTTATAAAATTAAATATAGTTCCACAATTAATATTGATGATTTTATTACAAAATTAGAAAAAGAAAGAAAGTAATTAATTCTACTGTATTAAATTTAATTCTTTTCTTAATTCTAGTAAATTTTGATTAGATTCTTGATCATCTGGATTATTTAAATATCTTTTTTGATAGAAAATTACATTTTGATATTTCAATTCTATTTTATTAAAAAGACTTACCCAATAGTTAAATTTATCCATTAATTCTTTAACTTCATTATCGTCTGCAAATGATTTTATATCATTTTTATCCATTCCAGTATATGACACAGAATTATATTTTTTCAAAGAAATACCCTGATCTTCTAATAATTTTTTATGTACCCTTGTTATATATGCATCTAATTTACTTTTCCAAAATACGTAATTCTCATTTATTCTTAGAATAGCATCTTGTATTAATTTTATTTCTTGTGGAATTATAGCTGTTTCTTTATTTAAAATAGGTTTAATTTTCTTAAATTCAGAATTAAACTTTTTTATATAATTATCAACCATATATCTGAATTGATCCACATTAGCGTTATAATCTTTGGCAAATACGATTTCATCGCTAGAAAAGGTTAATGTTTCTTTATTAAATGTTCCTTTTAATCTTCCTTGTTTATTTAGGTCATAAAAAATGTCTAAAAGGACTGATATTTCATTATCATCTAGTGTTTTACCATAAAAGAAATCATGAAAAGAAAATAGAAATATGTTTGAGAGCATCATATTTTTCAATCCTATTTGAGTATAGAACTTTTTTTCATTTTCCATTTCGTATATTATTCCTTTAAATTCTTCAGTATTCTGTAATTCTTTTAAGATTTCTTTTATAATTGTAGAATTCATATCGTAATTATCCAAAGAAATAAAATCTAAGGTTTGAATATCTCTTTTAATTAATTGTTTTATCTCTTTTTTGGCACTTTCAATTTTTAAAGGATTGAATATAAGAAAATCGGCTCTTTTTAGATAATTTAATCCCAAACTATCAATATATTGCATAAATTTATTATAATCCATTCCTAGTTTTTCTATATATTCTGGAATACGAATTTGATCTTGTTTCTTTATTTCTTCTCCGATTAATTCTATATTCTCATCAATTTTACCAATAATCTTTTCCTTTTCTATGTTAAGATCTCTTGATAATTTATTTATTCTATCTGCTCTTTCTTGAGGATCTTTAATTTGATTTATATCTTCAACCTTTTCTTTTATATATTTTGAATAATAAAAGATGTCTTTCGATTTATTCCATACTCCACTACGAATATCTATTTCATTGTTAAAAATTTCTCGAATCAAATCTTCAGTTATATCTAATTTTTCTTTTATTTT
>CAZBEU010000136.1:0-3213 GCA_964491005.1 uncultured archaeon
AATTGAATATAAAAATAATATAAAGCTAAGTGATGATTTTTATCTAAAAATGTTTCATTATTATATAAATAATAACTCTGAAATTCCTATAATTAATCAATCTATAATTCTTCAATTTAAACAATCGGATGATGTACTATATGAAATTATTAATTCTACTGATATTAATGGAATGGCCCAATTTAAGATTTCAAATCAAAAATTAATTTTTTTTAATTCAATTAATGTATTAAATATTTCAATATTATTTGGAGGAAATCAATTTCTTTCCAATAATACTTTAATTTTATCTTTAAATATTTTAAAGCAATCATTTCCAACAGAATTGATCTTATATTTTTCTCTCTCATTAATTGTATTTGTTCCTATATTAGTAGTATTGATAAAAAAAATGATAATTAAAAACAAAAAAGTGCAATTAAGTGATATCACTATCAATTATTAGTGATATTATCTTTTTGGTTTCTTTAATTAAAAAGACAAATAGATAATTAAGAGAATCAACATGACAACTTAATAAAAAAAAAGGCTTTATAGATAATTCCGACATAAAATATCTACAAATCCAATTTGTAAATGCTTTTGATTTTAAAGAGATTATAGTAGGTTTTTTAAAAAATTACTACTCTCATTGTTCTTATATAGAATTATTTTTTAGATAATAAATATACAGGATAAGAGGATCGTAATGGTTACTAATTATTTCGAAAATTTACTAAAAAGAAATACAATTTTTAAAGCGGAAGATACTTTAGATATCAATTATATTCCTGAAAGATTACCACATCGAGAAAAGGAATTATCATTATTATCTCAATTGTTTATTTCATTAATTACTACTCCAAATACACTATCAAGAAAAATCCTTATATCGGGTAATACAGGAATTGGAAAAACTGCTACAATTAAGATTTTTGGAAATATGCTTCAATCTACTGCTCATAAAAGAACAATTAATATAAAATATGTACATATTAATTGTAGAAAAGAACGAACAAGTTATAAAGTTTTAATCAGTATTATCAGAAGTATTGAATCAAATTTTCCAAAAAGAGGATATTCCCCTCAAGATCTTTTAGAAACTATATTAAACATTCTTCAACATAAAAATTTACATCTCTTATTAGTATTAGATGAATTAAACTATCTAATCAATAAAGATGGGGATTTAATTTATTCATTAACACGATTATATGACGATTCTTATAACTGCCCACAACGAATCTCAATCATTGGTATTGTTAGAGATCTTTCATGTCTTAATAATTTAGATTCAAGCACAATAAGCACATTACAAAACAATATCATCAAGTTTAATAAATATTCAGTCGAAGAAATTAATGATATTTTAGAATATCGAATAAGATTAGGCCTTAAATCAGACACAGTTAATAAAGATCTTCTTAAAATGCTTTCAGAGATAACATATGAAAAGGGAGATTTACGTTATGGTTTAAATATATTATGGAAAGCGTGTAAGATCGCAGAAAATAAACAATTAAACTATTTATCTACAGAATGTTTAAGACTTGCTAATCAAGAATTGGTTCCTTATTCAATTCATGATTTATTAAAATATATGAAACAAGAAAAGTTATTGTTGTTATTATCTATCACAATCTTATTGAAAAATACAAAAAGCCCTTCAGTATCTCTCTCTGAAATCCTTGAACAATACCATATAATATGTGAAAATATTAAAAAAAATCCTAAATCTTATTCTCAGTTATGGAATTATATTAATGAGTTTAAAAAAGAGGGTCTTATTTCTATTGAATTAAAAAGTAAAAATATCCAAGGAAGGAAATCATATATTAAAATTCTCGATATATCCCTAATGAACTTAGAAGGTTTAATTCATAAAATATTGAAAAAAAAAGGTGTGATTCTATAATTAACCAAGAAATAATTGATGATGCTCCAATTGAAGAATTATTAGGATCAAAAGCAAGGATAAAGATAATAAAACTTTTAGCAACAAGAAATGAATTAAATATTTCTTCAATTATAAAAAAAACAAGTTTAAATCATAAAATTGTCCAAGAACATCTTAAATATTTAAAATCTATGAATCTAGTACAAGAAAAACATTTTGGCCGTATTAAAATATATCGATATAAAATTGAGAATATAAAAGCAAGATCTTTAAGTAAATTTATAAATATATGGGAGAGTCTTTAAAAAGACAATCAATAATTAATAATGATTTAAGAATTAGATTTCACGCGAGATAATCAATATATATATAAAGAATTAAATATAGAGGGATAAGATTTCAATGATTATTCATATTGGTATTATTTTTAATCTTTCTATATTAATATCTTGTTCTTTTCTTGATGTTAAAAAAAGAATAATATCATTGAGTTTATTCAGATTTTTTGCAGTAGGAAATATTACTGTATTTATTCTTGAAATCTCATTTACTTTTCAGAATAAGATCTATCACTTTCTAGTTTTAAAAAGCCTTATTATTGTCATTGTATTTTCATATTCCTTTTTTTTATATATCTTTAAAATTATAGGAGGTGCCGATGGAAAATTATTCATAATTCTTTTTATGAATCACCCTTTAATATATTTAGATTTTTTTACAATAAATCTTTTTTTTCTTTTATTTTCAACAGGATTTATAATGATCCATATTGGACAGATATTATCTAATATAAAATCTGGATGTGAAATTTTTTTTTATTTTGTTAATAAGGATTTCCATAATATCTCAAAAATAAAAACTATATTTATTCTTGCTTTTTATAGATTCTCTGATACAGAAATATTAAAAATGAATAGTAGAAAAGGACGGATTAATAGTGACTATTTTGTATATAACGCAAAAAAAAGAGAATTTCAACTCCTAATTTGTAATAGAGTCCCTTTAATACCTTTTATCACACTTATGTATTTTTTAATGATAATTTTACAAGTAATTTAAATAACTCTTTTAGAAAATAATAATAATTATGATAAATAAAGAAGATTTGAAAAAATCCTTAGAATTTATTAATGATATCACTCTGGAAGAAAAAGATTATAATCTTATCTTTAAAAAATTTAAAAAAATGATGAATGATCAGGAATTTGAAAATTTAATAAGTCAAAAATTATCTAATCAGGATTTAGAGAAGAATTATGACAATCTGGAGGACTTATTAAGATCTTTGATAGAAGGATTAGATATAAGAGAAATAAATATTATTCTTCAAAAAATAA
>CAZBEU010000137.1:0-6767 GCA_964491005.1 uncultured archaeon
TATTCTCTAGTATGTTCTCCATGAACTGTAATATTTAATTCTAGAATGCGGTCGAGATTCTTTATGCTTCCCATAGAGACTTGGATTGTAAATTGATCATCAATTTTATGAGAATACCCTCTATTAATCTTCATAATTATCTTCTAAATAGAGTAGGTTATTATTTATAAAAAATTTATCAAAAAAAGTCATTCACTTTAAAAAACTATTTTTTAGATTATTGTTGCGATTTTTTAGCACGATTTATTGTTACTTTTTTAGCTAAAATTGCATTATACATCGCAAATGTATCTTCAACAGGGACGTATTTTTCTTCTTTATCACGAAGCTTTATAGCATCAGCAGGACAAGTTGTCACATATAAAACGCATCCAAGACACATTTTTCTATTTACATTAGCAACGCCATCTGTCATAGTTATAGCACCCATTTGGCAACGACTTACACACGTTTCACAACCCACACAAAACTCTGGGTCAATTTCCGAATAGTAATTTATTGCAAATACTTCATCTACGTAATCAAGCTTCTTTAAATTTATTAGTATACCACAGCAACAACCGCAACAATTACACATGTACATCGGAGTTTGTGAATCACTTGGTTCAGGGATTAATCTTATCTCATCAAATTTTCTAAGAATTCGGGATTTTAATGAAATTTTGGAGTATAGAAAAATTTTTTTTGTAATAAGAAATTTAAAGATTCCTAATCTATTTTTCATTAAAAATGATAAAAATTATAACTTCATGAATTCTTTTTTAGAGAGTATTGAGTGATGTCATAACTTTTTATATAAATAAGTTGAAAGATATTACTCATTTTCTTTAATAACTATAAATAAATCATTAGACAAATCTTTTTAATTAATAAGATGCTTGAAATTATAAATGGATAAAATTAATTATAAATTATGACTGAATATAAGTGGAATGTGTTAATAATAACCACTATTGGGGTATTCATGTCTTCCTTAGATAGTAGTATCGTAAATATTGCTTTTTATACTATGTCAAATGATTTGAATGCTTCTTTTGATATAATACAATGGATCCCAATTATTTATTTATTAGTAATGGCAATAACTCTTATTAGTTTTGGCCGGGTATCTGATTTAAAAGGGAGAAAAATATTCTTTCTCTTAGGAATCTTTTTCTTTACCTTTTCAAGCTTTTTAACAACATTCGCTACTTCTGGATTAATGGTTGTATTTTTTCGAGCAATACAAGGAATTGGTAGTGCTTTTATTGCTGCTAATGCTGCTTCAATGATTACAGATATTTTTCCACATAAAGAAACAGGAAAAGCTTTAGGAATAAATGTTGCAACTATTTATGTAGGTTTAGTAATCGGACCTGTATTAGGAGGATTTATTATTCAATTTACAACTTGGAGGTTTATTTTTTTTATTAATGTTCCAATAGGAATTATACTTTTTATTATTAGTTGGTTTAAATTAAAAAAAATAGATCAAGGAATCAAAGAAGAACGTTTTGATTTTCAAGGAACTTTTTTTTTTGGATTATTTTTAGCTACTCTTCTTTTAGGACTAACCTTTACAAGTAAAGAAGGATGGTCATCCTACATAGTTCTTCTATTATTTAGTATTTCAATTTTAAGTATAATTTTATTCATATTTATAGAGAATAAAACCAAAGATCCATTATTTGATTTAAGATTATTTAGAGTTAATAAAATTTTTGCATTTGCTAATTTTGCAGCTCTTATGAATTATACCGCTCTATCTGGAGTTAGCTTTATATTATCAATTTATCTTCAATCAATATTAGAAATGCCCCCTGCTATTACTGCTTTGTATTTATTACCTACTACAATGACAATGGCAATTATCTCTCCTTTAAGCGGTAGACTTTCTGATAAATATGGAACCCGAAATTTAACAACATTAGGAATGAGTATAATGGCTATAGGGTTAATATTTTTAGCATTAGTAATTAGGTTATTACCATTAATATACATTATCATAACTCAATTTATAGTAGGGATAGGAATAGGATTATTTTCATCTCCTAATAATTCAGCAATTATGAATTCTGTTAAACCTCGAGATCATGGAATTGCTGCCGGTATGCTTTCAACTATGCGAGTTGTAGGACAATCCACAAGTATTGCATTATTAAGTGCTCTTTTAACTATTTTTATTCCTCTAACACTATTAAATTCGATATTAGAAAGAACAGTCACAATAATCGATTCGCAAATAAAAATTAAATTTATCTTAGGTATACAATTAGTACTAGTTGTTTCAACAATTATTTGCATTATTGGAGCTATACTCTCATTCTTAAGAAGTAAAAGGAATTTATCAAATAATTCATTTAATTAAATAGATATATTCTTAGAGAATTAATATTTTTAAGGTTGTTAATATATTTACAATTATTAATATGATTACGAAAGATAATAATATGAATATCAATCAAATTTTCGAGTTTTTAAATAAAATTGAAACAATTAGCTTTGCTACTCTGGAAAATAATCACCCCCGTGTGAGATTAATGACATTAATTAAATATAATAACAAATACTGGTGTTGTACTAAAACTTCACGTCCAAAAATTGAACAAATAAAAAATAATAATCTATTTGAGTTTTGTAGTAAAATACAAGATGGAGAAAAATTTGGTTCTATTCGTGCGAGTGGAAGAATTAAATTAATAGAAGATCTTGAAGTTAAAAAAGAACTCTCTGGAGTCATTTCTTTTTTTAATGCTTTTTGGAAGTCTTATAATGAACCAAACTTTAGCTTATTACAATTAGATATTAAAAAAATAGAAATTCATAACCCTTACGATAAGAAATTTTACAGTTATAATTTTGAAAATACAATTGAAGTATTAAATAAAAATTAGATAATCTCTAATCTTTTTCTTTTTCTACATTGAAAGAAATTTTAGAATTTTATAAAGAATTTTCTTATTACAAAAGAAAACTCTATTACTACTCAATAATAAATAAAGGTAAATGATTTGAATCATTAAAACCTTATTCACTTGAATAATGGTAGAAAAGAGAGAAAAACATAAAAAAGAAGAATTTAATATTAAATGTCTTTTTTGTGGTAATTCTTTAGAATCTAAATTTTCAAAATGTTTCAATATTTATTGTAGTGGGAAGGAATTCAGCGAAAATAATTTTGTTATTTATCGTCTAAATCCAAATTTAGGTATAGGAAAAATTATTAAAAAAGTTAAAGTTCCTATTTCTTCTTCTTATGAAGGTGAGGATCTAGATTTTATTTTAAAATATAGGGTATTATTTAATGATAATATTCAGAAAATCATTCATCCAATCGATTTAATCCATTATATCTTCCAAATAAACGATAAGATTATGATTCAAGGAAGAATTGGTATAATTAATAGTTCTAATCTTCACTTAAAAGACGGAGAAATCTCATATGAAGTAGTATTTCAAGATGGTAAAAAATCTCAAATTTATGAATCAGAAATATTATCTATTTTTAAATCACAGTTATTACATCAAATTGAAAAAAATCTTTTTGATAATCCAAAAAATTTCTTAATAAAATATTGGGCTAATTTATTTGATTCTTATTATAAATCACATAATATAAAATGTATTACAAATTCAAGACTTAATTTATTGCCACATCAGATAAATGTTGCTCATAGATTATCTGAAGAATTTTATCCTAGGATGATTTTAGCTGATGAAGTAGGATTAGGAAAGACTATTGAGACAGGTATCTATATTAAAGAGATGTTAGCTAGAGATTTAGTTGAAAGAATACTGATAATTGTACCTGCAACATTGATAAAGCAATGGAAATTTGAGATGAGAAATAAATTTAATATTAATTTTAAAATATATGATGGAAAACGATTTAAAAAATATAAAAAAAGAGAAGATAACAAAAATCCTCTTGTATTAGAAAATCCATTTTATTATAGTAATCTAATTTTATGTTCTCTTCAATTTGCTAGAAATCCTAAATATAGAGATTTATTATCTCAAATTAGTTGGGATATTATAATTTTTGATGAAGCTCATCATTTACGTCGTTATCTTACGAATATTAAAACAGGAAATTACCGTGAAACAAGAAATTATCTTCTTGCCCGAAATCTAAGCGAAAACTGTGAAAGTCTTTTATTATTAACTGCTACTCCTCTCCAATTACACTCTTTTGAACTCTATTCTCTAATAAAGTTGATTCATCCCGAGGAGTTTGATACATTCTCTGATTTTGAACATTTTAGAAAAAATATGCCATATATAAATCTTTTAGCTTCTAATATTGATGGAATTTCTAGATTAAACACTTTTGAACTAAAAAATACTTTAAAATTATTAAGAGATTTCAAATATTTAGATGAGGAACAATCAGACAATAAAATATTCAACACTTTAACAAATAAAGAAACAAAAAATAAATTAATTGAACGATTGGAAAAAGAACATACATTATCTAAATTTTTGATAAGAAATCGAAAAAAAAAAGTCTTTCCAAATGAGTTATTGAATGAAAGAATAGTAAATACAATAATGGTGGAACCAAAAAAAGAAGAATTATTAATTTATAATGAAATTCGATTATATCTTGCTAAAATATATAATTCTACAATAAGTAAGAAAAATCCAGGAATCGGGTTTATTATAACAACTTTACAAAAATTATTAACTAGCTCAAAATATGCTATATTGAAAAGTCTCGAGAGAAGATTAAAACAAATTGACAAATTAAAAAATTTAAAAATAGAATTTAAAGAATTACAGGATGAGGATCCAGACTTTTTTAAATTAGAATTTGAAGAAGAATTTCTTGATACAGAATCTAATACAAGTAATGATCAAGAGGAATTATTAAGTACTAAATCTAATGATAGTTTATTCAATGTTCTTAATCAAGAAAGAATTATTAAGGAATTTTATATTAAACTCAAGGAAATGCCATATGATTCCAAATCAGTTAAATTTATGGAAATATTAAAACAAATCTACAAAAACAATCCGAAAGAAAAAATATTAGTATTTACTCAATTTATTGATACATTATTTTATCTTAAAAATCTTATAGATAAATCAAATCAGAATTATTCTGTTCATGTGTTCTATGGAGGGTTAAATAAAGAAGAAAAAGATTATTCTGTGGAACAATTTCGAAATGATGATAAGCTATCACTTTTATTATCTACGGAGATAGGTGGTGAAGGTCGTAATTTTCAATTTTGTAGAGTACTTATAAACTATGATTTACCTTGGAATCCTATGAAATTAGAACAGAGGATCGGTAGACTAGACCGAATCGGGCAATCTTCAAAAAAAATCTATATTTATAATCTTTTTATAGAAGGAACAATAGAAACAGATATCCTATATGCGTTAAATAAAAGAATTAATATTTTTGAAGAATCAATCGGGTATTTAGAACCCATTATAGGAAATATTGAAAAGAATTTTAAAGAGTTAATTTTCTCAGAACCGGGACAAAAGCAAAGAAAACTAAGAGAATTTAATTTTGATTTAGAAAACCAATTAAAATCTCTTAATGAAATAAGAACTCAATTTGATGACTTTATGATTGATAAAAAATCTTTTCAAATGAATGACTTTTTATTATCAATTTCTTCATGTGAAGATATTAAACTTAATCATAATGAATTATATCTTTTTATTAGCTATTTTTTGAATTTAAAAAATGGATACGGTTCTATAAATAATATATTTTTAAATAATGAGAGAAAAGGTATTCCAGATGTATCAAAAATTAATTTAAGTACTTCATTTATTCAGAAATCTAATCAAATACTTTTAAATGAATATAGTGGTACTTTCAATTTAGATAAAGCAAGAGAACAAGAAGAAATAGATTTTTTTGCTCTTGGGCATCCTTTAATTGATTCGATAATCAATTATTGCATGAATGATTTCTTTAATGGAAATTATACTATTTTTTATCTAAATAAAAAGAGAATTGAAAAAAAATATTTCTCATTCAATAATTTGCATTTTCCCCTTTTTCTTTATATATATAAAACAACATTTCAAGGATATATTAGAGAAAGTATTATATCTACAATATTAATTGGTACTGATAATAAAGAAATTAATGACTTATGTGAAATTATTCTTGATATTAACAATTATAATCTTTTACTTAATCAAATCTCATTTGATAGATTAGAAAATAAATTTGAAGTAGTGGATATTAAAACTAAGGAAAAATTAGCATCTGAACTTGTTAACAAAAATATAGAAAATTGGAAACAAGAAATTATTCAATTAAATAATAAAATTTTTAATATTGAGATAAATAGGAAAACTAAATTATTCCAAAATAAAATTTTAATCTTAGAAAAAAAGAAAAATAATCTGAATTTAAAATTAGAAAAAAACCTGAAAATTATATCTAATGAAAATGATTTAGTCAAGATTAATCAATTAAAAGACATAAAACTAAAAGAGAAAAAACTTAAAAAAATTGAAGAGACAAAAGAACAAATTCATTTTTTAAGGAAAGATATTGAAAAAATAAATATAAAATTAGAAGATCTTAGTTTTTTTTATGAGGATCTTAAAAATGAAACAAAAAAAAGAAAGAAAACAAATTTTTCAACAATATTATTATCAATGGCTCATATAAAGATTGAATAATTTAATGATTTCATTTTTTTCTTAATTTTAATATAACCCATTAAATCATTAAAAATATTTTTCGTAAAATAGTGTTATTTCATAGTTGAGAATTTTTTAGACAAATCTGGACATTATATAAATAGATT
>CAZBEU010000138.1:0-2368 GCA_964491005.1 uncultured archaeon
CAGAAGATCTAAATATCATCTTTATCTATAAAAATAACAACCTAAAAGAAATATTCAATGAATTTACAATCGAAGATCTCTTTGTTGTACATAAACGACTATGCAAAATGCACCCGCCTCTGGCAAAAATGCTATTCAATAATGAAATAAAAAGAAAAATAGAAAAAGAAGAACTCTCAGATTTAAGCTACATTATTACTCAAGAACAATTGCTTTATCTCGATTTAGAACAACTAAAATTGCTATTCTTCGATGAAAAAGGAGAACTAAGAACATTCTTTCACGATATTGAACTTAAAGAACTGATCCCATACTTTAAAAAAATTGATGAAAAAAATAATAATTTTGGTAAAAAAGCATTTGAAAAAGAAGCCATTCGAAGAATTCAAAATAATATTAAACTCGATTATGAAAAAAGGGAATCATACAAAGGAGAGTCCATAATAATATCCATACATAGAGCAAAACATTGGGATTACTTAACTAATAAGCTTATTAAAGAAATATATCTGGATGAAAATGGTATGTTCAATAAATCTTTTAGAGAATTGCCATTAAGAGATTTAGCAATTTATATTGATTTGCTCCTCAAAAATGAAATTAATTCCATAAAAAAAGCTTTCAGATTCGAAATTATAACCTATATCGAAGATGAAAATTATTCCGAACTTAAAGAATTAATTAAATTAGGATATAAAGAATTTTTTACCGATAAAGATGTGAAGCTAATAAATCAAAATTAGATTAATCACAGAAAATTATTTATTTTCAAGGTTTTCTAATCATAATAAAATAAAAAAAATTTAATAATAAGAATAAAAGAAAGAATTTTGAATTAAATCTATATCTGAAATCTAATTATCTATGATAAGATTGATGATAAATAGGGATATCGTTCAGGAAATGCCCCCAGCTTGAGTTGCCATAACGGTAATAACATCCTTCTTTGGATGAATTCCTATTTTTGCAAACTTTAGATCGTCAGGAAGTACCTTACCTTTAAAGATGAATTGGATTGCTAGTATAGGGTTAAGTTTATATTCTCTCTGTACGGTTTTCTTAATTTCTGCTATTGATTGATTTGGATCAACTTCAATTTGCTTAATTGCTTGATCAGGAGGTACTCCTGTCAATCTAAATCTATATTGTGTCATTTTATACGTCTCCTCATATAAAATTTTTATTATTTATTATAATTATAAAAAGATAAATTCTATTAAAGTACTCTTGTAGATGATACTATACCTAAGTTTGAAATTAAACCCCTTTATAATCGTATTTTTTTATAGTTTTACTGTATCATAAAAATAAATCTCAATTGTAATTTTCTTTGAAAAAAAATTGATTTATTTTAAATTGTAATTAAATATTAATATTGGAATCTATTGTTATCAGAATGCTTATATTGAGCAGAATAAATTCTTTTATTTAAATAAAATATAAAAGAAAATCCTGATCTTCAAAAGATATTTGAAATTATAAAATATTTTAATTAGTATAGAAAAAATTAGCTACTGATTTACCCCAACATTAGTTTAATTAATCATTAATTAACAAAATATATAGGTTCGCCAACCTAGTTTTAGTTCGAAGTAATCGAAAAAATGCAGAACAATTGTCTAAGTTTAAGTATATAGTTTACAATATTATATTTATGGAGATACAAAAAAATATTTCAAAAAGCATCAAAAATGATGTATCTAAAATCCTTAATAATATAGAATATGATAAAAGAATATTATTCATAATTAAAAATCTTGGTCCTCAAAGATTTTCAGATTTAGAACAAAATTGCAATATGAGTAAATCTACCCTTTCAAAATATATAAAATTGAATTTACAAAAAAATAATATTGAAAAAAAGATTCATGAAAAATCACCATTTTATTTCTTAACAGAAAAGGGACTTGAAAAACTGAATGAAGATTATAAAAGTAAAGAGGAAAATTTATTTTTTATTAATATAATTAATGAAGTTGTCCTAAAAACCCAAGAACTAATAAAATTCTATAAAGATATAGGTGTGGAAGAATCAATCTTATTTCAGATACTTAGAAATATCGTTAAAATAGGGGAAAAATTCTTCCAATTAAATCAAAATCGTGAACTATTTCTTGCATTATTTTATATGTTTTTAAACTCAGTACTTACTCCTGAATATAAGTTTGAAGTTAACGCATTTTGTAAATATTATAATGTAAAAAAGCTCAGAATAGATTATTATGTCGATTCAATTATGTCAAGTAAATTTGGATTCTTTATGTTTAAACGTGATGAAGATGTCTTTTTTTTTCATGAAGAAGATATTTTAGGTACTACAACATTGAGACTAATAAAAGATCAATTGATTGAGGAAATTATTCATATA
>CAZBEU010000139.1:0-3821 GCA_964491005.1 uncultured archaeon
AGAGATTTTTTTTAAGGACGGTTCTGTGCAAAAACAATTTTCTTGTATATTTTTGCCAATAAACTCATCTCCTTTATAACCAAAATTTTTATTAAAAGCAGGATTTGTTATTAGAAAATTTTTATTCATATCCATTAGAATAATAGCATTAGGGATGTTCTCAAATAGATTTCTATATAATTCTTCTGATTCATATAATTCTTTTGTTCTTCTCGAAATTTTATTTTCCAATTCTTCAGATAAATTACGTAATTCTGATTCAGATTCCTCTAATTTTTTTTCATATGTTATTCGTTTAGTTATATCTACAAAAGAAATAACTATATTATTAGGAGATGATTGGAATGCAATTATTTCATATGCTCCTTCAATAGAATCAAGGTGATATTCAACATGATCCCATTTCTCTATACCACCATTTTTAGCAATGTTTATATATCTTTTAAGAATATCGGATTCTTTATAGGAAACAAATATTTCTTCAATTGATTTTAATAGTAATTTTGAGCAGTCAATCCCAAGAATTTCATTAGCTGCGGGATTTGAATCTATTAAAATTAATTGATCTTTTGCGTTTAATGAGTATAAATGAAATCCAACAGGAATATGATCAAAAATATTGCTAAAATTAAATTCATATCTATTAGAATTTTTATAGATATTATCTTCATTAGATATAATCTTAGATATATTGATAATTGCTATGAGATTATTATTAATTATCTGTATAGTATATGTATCTAAAAATATAATATTACCATTCTTGGTTTTAACTTTATAATTTATATAATTGGATTTTTTAACATTAGCTTTGAGATTGTCTAATAGAGTAAAAAATTTTTCATCTTGTCCTTTATCCAATATTTCTATAAAAGATTTATTTAAAAGCTCATCTCTATTATATTCAAATAATTTTAAAGCAATATCATTAATCTCAATAAAATTTCCATTAATATCAAATATATAAATTATATCTAAAGAATTATCTAAAAAAGATCTAAAAATATCTTGAATACTATATTTATTGTTATTTATGATTATCACTTTTTTTTTTTTGGAATTGTAAAATAAAATGTAGTTCCTTTTCCTCTTTGACTTTCAAACCATATTTCTCCACCATGAAGTTCAACTAACCTTTTAGTTAAAGCTAATCCAATTCCAGAACCAGATACATCTTTGGTAAGATCATTTTCAATTCTCCCAAATTCTCTAAAAACAACATCATAATCTTCTTTATCAATCCCAACACCAGAATCTATAATTTGAAATTCCCAATGATCATATTTTTCGAATCCTTTTACCTCTATACCACCTTTACTTGTAAATTTTATAGCATTATCAATTAAATTGTAAAGTATTTGTCTGAATCTCATTTGGTCTCCATATATTACCGTATGTTGATCAACATTTTCCAAATTAAAATATAATTTTTTTTTCATATAGATGGGTTTAAATATTGAATGAATTTGTTGCATGATGGGATATAATTGAAATTCCTCTTTTTCTAATTTAAATTTAGCAATTTCGATTTTTGAGAGATCTAATATAGAATTAATTAATCCATTTAAATGCTCAGCAGCAGTATATATATCGTTTAAATAATCTTTTTGGTCATCATTTAATTCACCATACCCTCCATCAATTAATAATGTCGAAAACCCTATGATTGCATTTAGAGGAGTTCTCAATTCATGCGACATTGCAGCAAAAAATTTTGATTTATACTCAAGAGATTTTATCAGTTGATCCAATAATTGTTCTCTACTTCTTTCGAAATCTTTTCTTGAGGTTATATCAGAAATAAATGATTGTATTATTCTATTGTCAGCAATTTTAATGATATTTGATACTATATCTACGTTGATAAATTCTCCGTTTTTTTTTATGATTTTTGCTTCTAAAGAGTTATCTTTTAATAATACATAAATGTCATTTGTATAATGTTTTTTTACAATTTCTAAATATTCGGGATCAAACAGATCAAAAATTTCAGAATTAAGAAATTCTTCTTCTTCATAACCAAATAATTCTTTTGATTTATTATTCGCTCTTAATATTTTTCCATTTTGATGTAGTAAAAAAATAGCTGAAGGAGCATTTTCTATTAGAGCATTCATTTCATGCAAAGTTTGCTCGAGTATTCTTACTTCTTGTTTTGATTGTCGTATTTCAGTAATATCTTGAATTAAAAGGAAAATTAACTTTTCATTGTCCAAATTAATTAATGAAAAATTCATATTGAGCCATAGATCTTTTTTAAATTCTCTATTTATATTCACAATTAAAGGATCAGGAATTTTATTTTCTTTTAGAGCATTAAAAATCATATTAAAAACATGGAAATATTGTTTTGGAAATAGAATTAGATTTTCATATTTTTGATTTATAATCTGGCTTTTTGAAAATCCAGTCAATTCTTCTACTACAGAATTACTATCTATTATAACACCTTCTAAATTTAAAATTAATATAGGATGAGGTGATTTCTCGAATAAAAGAGTATATTTTTTTTCAGATTCTTTTAACATATGCTCAATTTGTTTACGTTCTGAAATATCTCTTATTGAGAAAAAATATGCTGGTTGCCCTTCCCATTCTATCTCTACAGTGTGGACCTCTGAAATTGATGTAAGTTCATTATTTTGAATAATATTGAAACCTATTTTTCTCTCCTTAAATGAAGAATCTTCAAATAATTGTCCTAACAATTCCTCCTTGGTTTTATTAAAATGTTTTTCAGCTGATGGATTTACATAACGAATTTTACCATTTTTATCTGTGATTATAATTGAATCAATGTTTTTTTCTATAATCTGTTTTAAATATTGTTCATTTTCTTGAATTTTATTAGCTAAAGATTCAATTGTGAGCATCATATTATGTCTAGTAATTGCTGTAAAAATATAATGTTCCAATAATTCTGGATTTATTTGTTCTTGAATTAAATACTCTTGAGCACCTAATTGAACAGCATTTTTTGCTATTTCTTCATCTTCTTGAGAAACTATAAGAATTATAGGTATATTTCTTGTTTTTAATCTTAGATTATAAAATGTTTCAAATCCATTACTATCAAGAAGATATAATCCTAGAATTATTATATCTATCTGATAATACGATATAAAATCCATTCCTTTTTTAATTGAATTACAACTAAAAAGTTCATAATTGAATCTATTTGAAGAATTTAAAATTGTTCTTATATAATCCAAAATTTCAATATGATCTAAAATTGAAAGAATTTTAACAATATTAATTTTCATAAGAATTTTATCTTTATTTTAGAATATTTTTTTTTTATCTTTGGGGTTTAAAACCAATATATTTATTATTATATGCCTTTGTCATAATTATAAAAGGTGTCAAATTTAAATTTACTTAACCTTAGTATGGATTTTGAATTCTATTTATTTTTTTTGAGTTATTACAAGTTAAAAATCTGATAAAGGGATTTTATTAAGTTTTAGAAAAATATTGAAAAGTTTAATATCGTTATCTTCCCTGATCTTATCCATATCATCGATTTCTTTTTTTAGATCTTTTTTTAATAATTCACTTCTATAAGTTAATCGAATAAAATTCTTATATGATAAATATTCAATCATTCCGAGCTTATCTAATCTCTCTAAATGGAATTTAAGAACATCAAAACTAAGATTAAATTTATTCGAGAGATTAAGAACCTTATATTTAACAGATAATTTACAATTTGCAATAATTTTGATAATATATAACTATGACAAACAAGTAATACTTATTAAGGTTTTTCATATTGAATCTAAATTGATACTATTAAATTGAAAAACTAATAAGAGCATTAC
>CAZBEU010000140.1:0-3518 GCA_964491005.1 uncultured archaeon
TAAGAATAAAAAAAAAGATTGTCCTCATAGAAATGCATCTATAGAGGAAAATCTTAATGAATGGAAAAATATGCTCGATAAAAAATACCGGGAAACGGAAGCTGTTGTAAGATTAAAAACTGGGATGGATCAAAAAGATCCTGCCTTAAGGGATCAAATAATAATGCGAATTTCAGAAGCAAATCATCCAAGAGTAGGTGAAAAATATGTTATCTGGCCAATGTTGGAATTTTCATGGGCTATTGATGATCATCTAATTGGAGTTACTCATATTATACGTGGCGCTGATCTAATAAAAGAAGATTTTATAGAGAATTTTATTTGGGATCATTATAAATGGAAAAAAGCAGAATTCCTTCATTATGGAAGAATTAAATTTTCAGATATGAAACTAAGTAAAACAGAAGCAAGAAATAAAATACAAGATGGAACTTATGATAGTTGGGATGATCCTCGAACATGGAGTCTTCAATCACTCAGAAAAAGAGGAATCAAACCAGAAGCATTAAAACAAACTTTATTAGATTTGGGGATGTCAATGACTGGAATAAAGTTTTCTGTAACTTGGTTATATTCGAAAAATCAAGAAATAATTGATGAATATTCACACAGATATTTTTATGTTGAAAATCCTGTGAAAATTATTATTGATAAAGTACCTTTTAAGGAGAAAATTGCTGAACCTTTACTCTTACCTAATAATCCAAAAAAAGGAAATAGAAAGATAAGATGTACATCTGACAATCAACAAATAGAGGTATTTATTTCTGAAACTGATTCGAAAAGAAATTCTATTGACGATTTAATAAGGTTAAAAGATATAATGAATATCCAGATTAAATCGATTAATTTATCTGAAAAAATAATTAAGGCCGAATTTCATAGTGAAGAATTAGAACGTAGTTTTCCAATTATCCAATGGGTTCCAAAATTAAATTATATTAAGGTGTCAATCCTAAAACCTGATGGTATTGTTTATAATGGCTTTGGAGAAATCAACTTAAAAAATATACCTCTTAATAAAACAATACAATTTGAAAGATATGGATTTGTAAATCCTATACAAAAGGATGAAAATGGGCTATTTTGTTATTTCACTCATTAATCAAATCAGTTTATTATTTTTCATTAAATCCATATTGTTTTATAATTATAATTTTAAATTATTATTAAGTAATATATAATAAGTAGAATTTCTAAAATTCAAAATTAATATATAATATTGTGGAATATCTATGGGTATTATAGAGAATCTAATAACTACTACAGAAGATAAGGTTGCAAATATTGGAATTGGATTGGGTGAATCTGGATTTCATAACAATAAAATATTATTTGCGAGTATTAAATTTTTAAATGCAATAACAAAAAACACTTTTATTAAAATCTCTTTATTTGGCAAGAATGAATTTATTAATGATATTTCAATTAATTCCAGTTATCAAAAATATAACGAGAATATATTTCTTGTAAATTCTCAAGAACCCGAAAAAGAATTATTAAATTCTTTGGAAAAATATGAGATTAATGCTGCAATTAGAGGATCGTTCCATTCATCTAAATTCTTGAATCTAATCAAAGAAAAATTTAAGCTATCTTATCTTAATCGACTTGCTTTATTAGAAACATTTAATGGATATCAATATTTTTATGGTCCTGTAGGGATTGATGAATCAAATAATTATGAATCCAAAATAAATTATATCAGTAATTCTTTAAACCAATTTCATTGTCTCAGAATATCTCCTAAAGTAAGTGTTTTAAGTGGAGGAAGAAAGGATGATTCTGAAAGAGATGAAAAAGTAAAAGAAACTATACAAGAAGCAGAAGGTATTGTCAAATATTTTAAAGATATTGATTCTAATATTGAAATTATACATGATGAAATTTGCATTGAAAAAGCAATAGAAAAAAAATCTAATCTAATTATCGCTCCTGATGGGATCTCAGGAAATTTAGCTTATAGAACCTTAGTCCATCTCGGAGGGGGAAAAGCATACGGTGCAATTTACTTGGGATTAGATAAAATAATAATAGATACTTCACGAGTAGGAAAATTAGATGAGATATATGGCGCTTTTCTTTTAGCTTATGCCCTTTTATAGATAATAAAAAAAAATTCGTTATTTTATAATAAAATTTATCCATATTCTTCGAGTATATCCATAAAATTCAATTTTTCAAAATTATTTTTAAGTATTATTCCTGTTGATGCATCGACTGTATTTGGTAAACTGAATATTCTATGAAGATCATAAGTACCTGATTTTGAAAAGAAATTAATATTATCGACTAATTTGACAAGATCTTTGATATTAAATTGAGAAAGCAAATTTATTAAATCTTTTTCAGTAATTTCTTTTACCAATTCTTTATCATCCTCTAATAAGTAAAAATGAAATCCCTTTTTCCCACTATAAATTTTAATAAAATTAATCCCCATATCATTTAATATATCTGAAAATATTTTTGCTTTTTCTTCTGAATTTCTGATACATTCTGTACAATAACCTTCTATACCTATAATATGTTGATGAAAATCTGAATCTATATCAAATGCAGCAATAATTTTCGATAATGGTCTTCCCTTTCCATAATATTCTTCAACAGGTCTTAACATATGGGCTAACGAATAATAAATTTTTATTGGAAATTTATTTTGTTGAAAATAATTATTAATGATATTTTTTAATTTTGAATTTGAGGTATATTTTGCTGTGGTTGTCAATTGTCTTTTAATTCCAATCTATCTACTATTATTTAAAAATATTTTAAAATGTCTTGAAGAAACATAGGGAGATAACCATATCGGAATGGAAAATTGATTATTATAATAGTCGATTATAGATTCAAAATCAGTCTTAAATTTAAAAAGATTAATCTTATTAGGAATTATGAGGTTATTATCAAAAAAAGGAGCTATAATATAACATTCCTTTATGTTTAGTTTGAGTCTTTTTTTTTCATAATAATCTATCCATTCTTGATTTATTTTTGCTCGTTTGATTTCAACCATCTTAATTTTGGTAATAAGATCTAAACCATCTATTTCTGAAATCTGACCTCTGTTATCTTTGATCTTATATTGATGATAAAATGCGATATTTAATTTTTTTGATAAGGTTGAAAGAGCACGGATTTCATACCAAGAATTTTTCGATTTATTTAGTTTATTTGATTTATAGATAATGATTACTCCTTGAGGAATTTTAAATCTAAATAATTCATTAAGATGAGGTCTTTGTGGATATCCAATATATTTGGATAAAATTTTCTTTACCTCTGATTCATATTGATAATCTTTTAGGTTCTTTGTTACACAAAAATTGTTTTTTTGGATAATTAGTTTCATAATTATGTTAATCTGATTAATTCGGAAGATGATAATTTTTTAGGTAAATATTCTTCTGTAATAAAATTAAATCCATGAGTAGAAAGAGCCTGAATTTCTACTTTTTGACTTCTATCCAACATTAATTTTACTTCATCTCTAAGTTTTATATTATTCTTTATGTTAT
>CAZBEU010000141.1:0-2585 GCA_964491005.1 uncultured archaeon
TCCCATGGAAAAATGGATTTTTCAGATCTTTTAAATGGCACTTTATGTTTGATTTTTACTATTATATCAATTACAATTGGCATAGTAGTTGTTTTGAAATATTTCAAAGTTAAACAAAAATCTCTTTTATATTTTGGCTTATCTTTTATAGGAATTGCTTCTCTATGGATGGCAAAATCAATTTCAGTTATTTATACACTAATAACTCAAGAGAACTTTGATTCATTATTATTTATGTTGATTGGAAATATTTTTTTACCAATTGCTTTCTTTTTTTGGATTCTTTTATTTACTGAACTTGTCTATGAAAAATATAAAAGAATTCTTTTATTATGTTTTGGAATTTACAGTTTTATCATTGAATTCTCAATTATATATTTCATTATTAACGATTTAACTCAGATAGGATTATTTATTCCACCTATTGAAGTAAAAAATAGTTTATTGTTCTCTATATACTATTTTTCATTAGTATTTTTCATCTTAATTACCAGTATAATATTTGGCAAGAAATCTTTTAAGTCAGAAAATCCTCAGGTAAGACTAAAGGGGCGTTTAATTATGACAGGAGCTAGTTTATTTTTTTTAGGAGGAATATTTGAAATTTTAAGTAGTATACATATTGCTATAATGATTATTGGAAGATTAATTTTAATAATCTCTGCAATATCATACTATACAGGTAATTTACTACCTCAGTGGGCAAAAAAGATTTTTCTTAAGACTAAATTGTAGATTCGCGTGTAATAAAGACTACAGAAAATTATGCTTGTAATGATTAAATTAAAGCTCTTTTAGGTATCTGTAGTTCAATTATTTAAATAATCATTAATGTGATATATTTAAGGAGATATCATCTTATGATGGTAATAATGGAATTTTATAATATAGGAAGGATAAAAAAATCTATAATAATTGAAGAAATTTTTCAACTTTATCTTCTTCTATATTTATCACCTTTTTATGATAATATCTAATGATATCTCTTATTAAATTAAAATATTGAATTTCAATGTTAATCCCATAATTATTTCTAAGACAGTCAATAATATCAAACTTATTATAAAACGCCTTAGATTCCCTCCTATCTATTATTTCTATAACATATTGGCTAATAATATATAAATCGGAGATTTTCTTTTCTAATTCTATTAAGGCGTAATTTCTATCTTCCTTATAGAAATTATCAATAATTTTTCTTTCTACACCTATTTTTTTAGAGTTTAAAATCTTTTGTTTATCATTTAAGATCTTTTTAGGTGAGAGAACAATATCATTTTTAAAATCAGATTTTATTTTATCATAATTAGTTTTAAGTAATATAATTACTTCTATTTTAAAATTCTTCCAAAATATGGTATTTAAAAATGATTCCATTGATTTTATAAGAGATTTATTACTATCAGAGATTATAATAACCATTTTTTTATTAAAAATTATACATCTTAGAATATATATTAGTATTTCAGGGGAGAAATTCCATTTTATTACAGCTGCGTTATTAAAATCCTCATCTGTTAATAATTGTTTTTCAATAATCTCTCTTTCATTATTATTATATAATGCTAGTTCAAAATCAACTTTTTGATAACCTCTCACTTGATAATCTTTATCGATAAATGCTTGAAATGTATGATCACATACATAATTAATTGGGATAGAGATAGTTATTAAAGATTTAGATTTATCCTTTAAATCTGAAGGAATTTGAATTTCCTTTTTTTTAAAACAAATTGGACAACATATCTTAACAATATCTTTATTCTTTGTCATTATATATTCAAATAAGTATTTCAACTATCACCATTATAAAAATTATGATATTTAAATTTTATATTTGAATTTCGTATTGCGTGAACTCTCTAAGAACAAAGAATCATTTTTAAAGTAATAAAATGGTTTTCTATGATAAACAGACCAATTCCTAATAGAAGCGATTATATACTTGTAGGACGCTACAACCTTCATTTTGTAGTAGGACAAGATAAAAGCTCCATTACAAATTATTTTATATAGAATATCTAATCATGAGTTAGCAACTTATTTAATCGCTCGAAAAAGTCTGAAGTTTAAGGAGGCACTTCCACCCATTTACAAGTGGTTACTTGCACAAGTCGCGGATCTTATGAAAACTACTTTGAAACCAAGTAGTCCCTATCATAACTGAACCTAATTTCATAATTTTTTTTAGTGTAGCAGGATAACTTCCTTCAAGACTTCTGAAGTGATGTAAAAAGCATTATATATGACGTATATCTTGAATCTAGCAAAGGACAAAGATTCTGATAACCTTCGAACGGAGCTTACCTCCATAGAGAACGTTAATGATTGGAATAAATATTGGAATTTTATTGTTAATTTTTAATAAAATTTTCTGAATTTCGAATAATTTTACTGATCATATTTAATGGATATCCATATTTATTTTATAGGGTTAAAAAAAAAAGGGAAATTATTTCTTAATTCTATGTTTATTACGCAAGAAAACCAAAACAGAGAAAATTCCAAATAGAAAAGCAAAAATGATTAGATTATATCCAGGGATACCTTTATTTTCCACGATTCCAACTGTAATTATAATTCTG
>CAZBEU010000142.1:0-7277 GCA_964491005.1 uncultured archaeon
TTTAGCTTTGGCTCCACCATTATTTAATGACATTGAAAGAATGAGTAATGATTTCAAAATAACATTAAAAAATATAAGAGCTACATATCGTTCAGCAATGCTTAATGGTCCATTTTCGATTGTTGTAGGGCAAAATGACCCAAAGCCTACCATGATAGGATTATCTGATCGAAAAAAATTAAGACCCTTAGTAGCAGCAATATCTAATGATGAGAATTGTATATATCTAAGCAGTGAAGAAGCAAGCTTTCAAAGATTAATGTTAAATGAAGAATTTAAAAATGAATTTAAAGAAATTTGGCATCCAAAAAGTGGAACTGCAATAATTGCCCGTGTTGGAGATGGTCTATTAAGAAAGGGTTTAGAAAAACCATTAGAAAAAATAAAATTATCAATTGTAGGAGGTTAAAAAATGTCAATAGAGCATAATATACCAAGTTATTTTCGAGTAAAAATTGATACCAAATATTGTAAAAAATGTAAAAGATGTGTTTCTCATTGTAGTTATGGAGCACTTTCCTTTAATAATGAAAAAATCGTATCTGATGATTCAAAATGTGTAGCTTGCAATCGATGTGCTGCTATGTGTCCCGGAAAAGCAATTCGAATTGTTAAAGATGAAACTTGCTTGCCTCCTCATGGGAATTACACTCGCAGAATACGAAATATTATTTGGGCGCAATCTGGTTCTGGAGGTGTTCTTTTAAGTGCTACCGGAAATGATCGTCCTATTAGAAATATTTTTGATGACTTGTTGCTTGATGCTTGTCAAGTTACTAATCCATCAATTGATCCACTAAGGGAATCTATTGAAACTAAAATATTTTTTGGTAGAAAACCACAAAAACTTGATTTTGAAACGGATTCTTTAGATCCTGAAAAAATTAGCCTTAAAACAGAATTTCTTCCTAATTTCGAAATAGATATGCCCATGATGGTTGGACATATGAGTTTGGGATCAATAAGTTATAATGCTTGTATGGCAATTTATCAAGCTGTTAATGAATTAAACATATTGGCTGGTTCTGGAGAAGGGGGATTACATCCTGATTTTTATGAATATGGAAATAATATAATAACTGAAGTCGCTTCTGGAAGATTTGGAGTGGATATCAAATATTTACAAAATACAGCAGGTTTGGAGATAAAAATAGGTCAAGGTGCAAAACCTGGTCATGGTGGGCATTTACCTGGAGAAAAAGTAAATAGCTTGATATCACAAACTCGGATGATCCCAAAAGGTTCTGATGCATTAAGTCCATATCCTCATCATGATATATATTCTATAGAAGATCTTGCCCAATTAATTGCAGCACTAAAAGAAGCGACAAGATATAAAGTTCCAATTGGTGTAAAAATTGCTGCTGTTCATAATAGCGCACCGATTGCTGTGGGAATTGTAAGAGGTGGTGCTGATTTTATTTCTATTGATGGTTTTAGAGGAGGTACTGGTGCCGCTCCAAGAATCATTAGAGATCATGCAGGAATTCCCATAGAACTTGCAATAGCTTCTGTAGATCAAAGACTTAGACAAGAAGGTCTAAGAGATCAAGTCACAATTGTAGCTGGAGGATCAATACGTTATTCCGCAGATTTAATAAAAGCTATAGCTTTAGGTGCTGATGTTGGAATGGTTGGTATGCCAGTCTTAATAGCTCTAGGGTGTAGAGTTTGTCAACAATGCTTTAGAGGTTTATGTAGTTGGGGAATTGCTACTCAAAAACCTTATTTAGTAAAAAGATTAGATATTGATGTTGCCAGAAATAGATTAATCAACCTCTTCCATTCATGGAACGAAGAACTAAAGGAAATTTTGGGGGCAATGGGTATTGATTCTGTTGAATCATTAAGATCAAATAGAGATAGATTAAGATATATAGGTCCAAATCCAAAAATTGCAGAAATCTTAAATGTAAAACATGCAGGTGAAATATAAAAATATGGCAGAAAATATAATTAAGGATACAAAAAAAATAAATAATGATAATAATCCAATTGAGATTAATTGCGCTCCAAATGGAGAACCGTTAGATTATAGAGATTTAAATGAGGAAATCCATCAATATCTTAATTCAGGATATAAGAGACTTATATTAAATAATGTATGTGGTCAAAGATTTATTGGTGCCTCTCTTCAAGGAGATTTAAAAATTGAAATCAATGGTGTTCCTGGAAATGATTTAGGTATCTTTATGGATGGTCCGAAAATAACTGTAAATGGAAGCTGTGAGGACCAAGCAGGAAACACAATGAATGATGGCACAATTATAATTCATGGTGATGGTGGTGATGTTATAGGTCTATCAGCAAGAGGCGGTAAAATTTTTGTCAAGAAAAATGTAGGCTACAGAGTTGGTATTCATATTAAAGAGTATGAAAGAAAATATCCTGTGATTATTATTGGTGGAATTGCTAGAGACTTTTTAGGAGAATATATGGCAGGCGGTCTTGTTATCGTTTTAGGTTTAAAATTCTTACCAGATGGAAAAATTAAAGATAGTGATATCTCCATATGTGGTAATGAATTAGGTACTGGAATACATAGAGGTAAAATAATATTGAGAACAGATGAAGATTTAGAATCTAAATTGGGAGTAGGAGCAAAATTATTCGAACCTGATGAAGATGATTTAAAACAAATTGAGCAATATCTAAAAGAATTCTGTGAAATTTTCAACATTCCCTACAAATTAATGTCTCAAAAACCATTTAAAGTAGTTAAACCAATTTCAAAACGTCCATTTGGTGGTAGTTATTGTGGACAAATTGTATAATTTCTTTATATATTTAATCTTTAATCATAAATTTGGTGTTATTGATATTTCAACTTGGCAAAATATTTTTTTTTTTTGGAATAGTAAAACCATTAGTGCTAGTTCATTTAATATAATGTGATTATCAGAAGAATAAAATAGATTAAATTAAAAAAAAGTTAAATAGAATTTTCTTTAGAACTTCCTATTCCTTTAAGATTAATTATTAATGAAATTAACGATAGTATAAAAATCACTGAGTATCCTATTAAATGCAAGATGTAAAATGCACTAATCATGTCAATTTCTGAAGCAATTATAATTGCTCTTATTCCAAGAGTAATGCTTATAAAACTTAAAATTATTGTTCCAATAATTACTATTTTACTATTTTTAGCAAGAAGATTCATAATAGCTGAAACCAAATAGATAATTATTGCAATCAAAAAAATTGGGATTGTGATTAAAAGCAGAAGAATTCCTATTACTAAACCTTCTATAAGATTATAACTTTCATTAGAATCTAGAGAAACTAATTGATATACAACTGTTGCTCCTGGTTGATAAAGAAATTGAATTATTCTTGAAACACATAAGAGAATTATTAATATTCCTATGGAATATCGAATTGAATAATAATATTTCATAAGTATAATTTAATCAAAGTGAGTATTTAAAATTAGTTAGTAATTGGAATTTTTTCAGATTTTTCACTTTCTAGAAGATCGCTTAGAGAAGTTTCATTTTTTATGGTATTTAATATAATATGTGTATTTGTTCTAACGATATATTTATAGGTGTTAATAATTTTTATTAATTCACTAAGTTCGCTCCTAGTTTTAAATCGAGCAAATATAATTGCATCATATGATCCTGTTATATCATATACACCAAAAACATGAGGGTTTTTTGAAAGATTATTTTCAATTTCAAGCATTCTTCCTTTTGATATCGTTAATTCAATAAATGCAATTAATTCATAACCTAATTTTTCATAGTCAATATTAACTGTATATCCTTTAATAACACCTTTTAATTCTAATTCTTTAATTCTTTTTGAGATTGTTACAGGTGATTTATTTAATGATTTAGCAATTTTTCTATGAGAAATAGAGCCATTAATACTCAAAATTTTTAATATTTTTTCATCAAGTTTATCCAAATCTATACTAAATGATTTCATATTGGTATTCTGCTTATTTTTTATGTAAATTTTATATTTATTTATTTTAATCCATAAAATATAATAATTTGATCAATCACACATAGTCATATTAATAATGATTTAATCATATATTTATATATGAAAGATAGATATAAATATTTGATCATTCAAACTAACTAGTGATGATCAATAAGATAATATTTATAAATTATTCCACATACAATGATCATAATATAACTAATTTATTGAAAATATAACTAATAAAAGAGAAATATATATTTATTATGACAAATATGACAAGTATAGAATCTGCCAAGAAAATACTTGCAGATGAAAAAGTAAATTGGGTTTTATGCGCCTTTACAGATATAAGAGGTATTTTTCAAAGTTTTAGTACTCCAGTACATCATTTTTTAAAAGGAGAACAATATTTTCAAACTGGAATTGGATTTGATGGTTCAAGTATTAGAGGATTTAAAGAACTCCATACAAGTGATATGATATTTTTCCCTGATCCTGAATCGTTATATGTTCTTCCTTGGACAGAAGGTATTCAAAAAACAGCAGTTCTTATTGGTAGTATAAGAGAACCAGCTGGAAGAACCGAAGCCTCTGATGTAGATCCAAGAGGTTATGTTCTTCAAAGAGCAATTGATAAAGCCGCAGCCATGGGATATACTCCATATTTTGGACCAGAACTTGAATTTTTTGTTTTTAAATCAATCGATCCAAGCAGATTACATTATGATATTTTTGTAAGTCCTGCCGGCGGGCGTGGTGATAGTTGGGGACCTCCAAGAGTAAATCCTGAATCTCCTGAGACAAAAGTTGGAGGCTATATTTTACGGCCAAAAGAAGCATATTTCAGAAACCCCCCAGAGGATACAACAAATGCTTATCGAAACGAATTAGCATATACTCTAGAAAAAATGGGATATACTATTGAAATGCATCATCATGAAGTATCAACAAAGGGGCAATGTGAATTAAACTTTAGTTATGGTCCAGCACTACAAACAGCTGATAAAATCCAAGTCTATAAACTTGCTGCCAGGAATATAGCCGCAAAATATGGTTGGATTGCTACATTTATGCCTAAACCAATATATTTAGATAATGCGAGTGGTATGCATTGCCATAACTCCTTATTTAAAGATGGTGAAAATGCATTTTGGGATCCTAATGATGAATACGCTGAATTAAGCCAAATAGGTAGATATTATATTGGTGGTATATTAGATCATGCTGAAGCCTTGACTGCTATAACTTGTCCAACAGTTAACTCTTATAAAAGATTAGTCCCTGGATTTGAAGCACCTATAAATGTATTATATAGTAGAAGAAATAGATCTGCTTTAATTAGAATACCAATGTATCTTTCAGGTGAGAAATATAAAAATCGAAAGAGGATAGAATATCGTGGAGCTGATCCTTCAACAAATCCATACTTTGCTTTTGCTGCAATAATCTCTGCTGGAATTGATGGAATCAAGAAGAAAACGGATCCAGGAGCATCTATCGATAAAGATGTTTATGAAATGTCTGATGCTGAGAAAAAAGCTGCTGGAATTAAACAATTACCAACAACTCTTAGAGATGCTTTAGATGCTTTAAAAAGTGATCCATTATTTGAAGAAGTATTGGGCTCTCATATTTATGATGCTTTTATTGAGTATAAAAGCCATGAATGGAATCAATATTGCTTATATGTGACTCCATGGGAGATTATGAAATATCTCGACTATTAAGGTTATGAAAGCAAATTAATATGAGTATTAGTTACACTAAAATTTCTTTTTTTTTTTTATTTTCAAAAAATAGGAAATAGAATTTTTAATCTATTTGTAAAAGGAATTACAAAAAATCTCTATTAACAACAAATTCATACATCTTCTTAATAATATAGTACTTATTTTTTTTATGTTATTCAACATTCATTTTTGATTATAATCTTATAAATACGTATTATCAACGATTATAGTTCCATCAATTATTTATTCATTTTTCATACTAATTATGCATTTGATCATAATAATCCTATTATAATGATAAAAAGGCTGATTTTTGAATGAAATATAAGTATAAAAGTGGCCATATGTCCATTAATAGAAAGGATCTATCTATAAATGTACAGATTCTTTAGGAAAGAGTAATCAAAGGCAATATACTTATATATTATTAATCATATTTTGATCATAATATAATACAATTCATAAAAATATATCTCATTAAGATAAGTATATATTGCAAATACTGAATAATGTATAAGAAAAATGAATTTTGTCAAAAATTGGAATAAATGTATTTTCTAGTCAATAAAGATAAAAAAATATTGAATAAGATAAAATTGAGAGCGAGAAATTGTTACTTTTGCCAAAAGGAATTAGATTATTATGAGTATATTAATAAGAATTTTCATATGAGTTTAAATTATCTGAATATTCTATGGAATTGTCCATGGATTAGATTATTGTGTTGTAAATGTTTTAAGCAAGAAAATTTGCATAACAATAAGTATAAAATTAAAGATAAGCGTTTTAAAAAGAAAGAAATATAGGAAAAAAAAAGAAAATACAAGTGAAAAAAATCAAATGTTAGAAAAAGAAAGAATTAATAATAGAATTACTATCGCTCTAGATGATGATACTTCAGATATTATCGAAGATATGAAATCAAACACATCAATTTCTCAATCTGAATTAATTAGAAGAGCTATTAAATTCTATTATAAGTTTAATAAAATTTTTCCTCATTGGGAGGATGGAATGGAAAAGCGTTTAAATACATATATTGAATTATTGTCAAATGGAGAGCATATAATTTTGGATATAGATCATTATTTATCTTTTTTAAAATTTATTGAGAATTCACCAGAACAAGATAACTTTTGGGAATTAAATAAAACAATAGGTAAGGCTCATGCAGAAGAATTTCTAATTAATTTTAAAACAAAGAATGTGCATAATATCATTGAACATCTTGAAATATGTAATTTCTTTAAAATTGTATGTGAGTCCTCAAATAGTTACACATTATTATTAGGTTCAGATCTCCAAAAAAATTTTATTAAAATATTTTTAGAAGAAATCTTAAAGGGAATGGGATTTAATGTTCTTATAAAAGAAGGATTTTCAAAATTAGTGGTTTTAATATTGGAGAACGGTACAAAAAATATTGAAAAAAATGAAATTCTCAAATCTTAAAGGGAATCCCCTATAAAAGATCAACACATATTAAAAAGGGTGAACTACTACAACCTGAAGGTTGTAGCTTCCTACGAGTGCACAATCGCTTCTACTACGGATTGGCCTGTATATCGTAGAAAACCCTTCCATTGATTTAAGAAGGATTCCTCGTTC